>JAJZTY010000079.1 GCA_021847325.1 Bacillota bacterium | reverse complement strand
ACTTTTTCGCCTAAATCACCCATCGTCACAATCTTATTCGCATCAACATATGTAACAATACCTTGTTGAGTCGCAATAACAGCTGAACCTGAGTCAGATGCGATACGGTGTTCAATACCTGTACCAACATATGGAGAATTAGGACGTAATAGAGGAATGGCTTGACGTTGCATGTTCGCTCCCATTAAGGCACGAGACGCATCATCATTTTCTAAGTAAGGAATACATGCAGTCGCAACGGAAACAATTTGCTTAGGTGAAACGTCCGCTAGTTCAACCATTTCTTTCTTCGCAAGAATGTGGTCTCCCTTATAACGTACGACAACTTCATCATGAGCTAATTTTCCATCGATAACTTCATTTGCTTGCGCAATGTAGTAATCCATTTCATCATCAGATGATAAGTAAACAACTTTTTCATCAACACTTCCATCTTTATTAACGATACGGTACGGTGTTTGAATAAATCCATATTCATTCACACGTCCATAAGATGTTAAGTTAGAAATCAAACCGATGTTCGGACCTTCAGGTGTTTCAATCGGACAGATACGACCATAGTGGGATGCATGAACGTCACGAACTTCAAATCCAGCACGTTCACGTGTAAGACCACCAGGTCCTAAAGCAGAAATACGACGTTTATTGGTTAATTCAGCTAATGGATTCGTTTGATCCATAAATTGAGATAATTGAGAAGATGAGAAGAATTCTTTTATCGCAGCTGTTAATGGACGAATATTAGTCAAGTTCTTAGGTGTTAAGTTTGTGTTGTCAGTAATAGACATTCTTTCCTTAACCACTCTTTCCATACGAGATAACCCAATACGGAATTGATTTTGAATAAGTTCTCCAACCGTACGAATACGACGATTACCTAATTGGTCAATATCATCTGTTTCACCCACACCATCATTAAGATTGAGTAAGTAATCAAAGGATGCGACCATATCACTCATCGTAACAGTCTTCTTAGTCATTAGAGGATCTGTACCAATAACTTTTACAATTTCAGTACTTTCTTTCGCATAACATAAGACTTGTTGAACTGCAGCTCCAATTAACCATGCTTCAATACCATTGTTTGTACCTACTAAGTTAACTAATGCTTGTTCTTGATCTGATTTTAACTTCGCAACTGCTTCACTCGGTAAGTAACGATCAACTAATAACTCTTGATTGCTTAATAACACGTCTTGATCTTTAGCAGTAATACGTCCTAATACGAAGAAACGTTGACCATAGTTTAATACAGCACGTACATTGTTCTTATCTAATACAACTTTACGCGCAATAATTCCACCATAGATTTCGATATTTTCATAAACAGATGCTAATGCTTCTACATCATTAGATGTTAAAACTAAACCTTTATCATAAGTTTGTCCATTCACTTCACATTCAGTCGCTAAAACACGACCAATTAATGCAAATGGATATGCCGTACTTACTTTTACATTTTCAGGATAGGAGAATAAAGGATTAAATGGGAAAGCCTCCATATAATGACCTTGATTCATAATTTCATTTAAGATTGCTTTTTCGTCACGTTCAATCTTAGTGCCCTTCGCAATAACGACTTGGCCTTTTGAGTTAACGATATCTTGAGCCACTACGTTATTGATTAAGCGATTTGTAACACCTAACTTCTTACCTAACTTAAAGCGTCCAGCTTTAGTTAAATCATAACGACGTACATCAAAGAATTTAGCACGCATTAAGTTGATCGCACCTTCTTCAGTTGCGATTTCATCCGAGCGTTGGTTGTTATAAATTTCATATAACGCTTCTTTTGTTGTCTTAATCTTGTCTGATACTAAAGTATTAACAACTTCAGGATACTGACCAAAGAAAGCAGTATAAAGTAAAATATAGAGATTTAAGAATTCTCTAGGTTCTACTTCCATTTCAATTTCATTAACAGGAAGTTTTAATGATTGTAAGAATACTTTGAAAGCAGACGTATCAAAAGCATCTTCCCCACGTTCCATATCTAAAGAGAACCCAATCGCTTTAAATAGGATAGAAGATAAGATTTTACGTTTACGATCGATACTTACATTAAAGTGGAAGTCTGATGTATTTTGTCCTACATTTTCGCCAGAATAACTAGCTTGAGGATTGTTTGCTTTTTTATAAGCCGTCATAAATTCAAGCCATGTACCACGACTTGGAATCAATTCGCTCTTATATACTTCATTTAAGCTTGCCTCTTTATCCTTCATATAGAAAGAATCATAGTAAGCTCCTGGGGAACGAACGATTTGTGAAACGATAACACGTTCTGCACCATTAATTACAAACGTACCCGTATCTGTCATAAGTGGGAATTCACCCAAGAAGACTTCTTCATGACGTTCAGTAATTTCACCCGTTGTTGGATTTGTTATTTCTAACATCATCGTCGCTTTTAAAGGCGCCGCATAGTTTGCTTCACGTTCCTTACATTCACTGACGGAATATTTTGGTTCTTGAAATTCATAGTTTAAGAAGTTTAAACGAATGTTTCCTGTATAGTTGGTTACAGGATAAATTTCTTCAAATACTTCACGAATACCCTCACGTTTAAACCAATCAAAAGAATCGGTTTGAATTTCAACTAAGTTAGGTAGTTCTAAGCTTCCACTAACCTTTGAGTAGTCGCGGCGTTTAGCTTTTTTACCGAATTCTACAACGCGGTAATTCTGTTTTTTCTCCATATACGCCTTCCTTTCATATATAAATGACACAAAAATGGGCATTCTTTCCCATCGTATCATTTAACATTTATGCAATTTATAATACTACCAAATAGATAGTATTAAGTCAATGGATATTGAGCAAATAATATCTCAAAACCCTTCTTAAGATCTAAGCGCTCAACATGCTTAAATCGTTCTTGTAATGCTTTATAAGCAGATGCAGCTCCTTGTTGGCGACGAATGACGACAAAGAGTTTTCCATCCTGATTCAAATGTCTCTGTGCATAATCGAAAAATCCATATACAACTTTCTTACCTGCACGGATTGGAGGATTTGTCACAATGCTATCAAAAACATCTTCATAACCCAATAAAATATCTTGATTTAAGAATTTAATATCAAGATTCATTTTTTGAGCACTTTCATTTGCACAGGCTATCGCTCTTTCATTTACATCAATACCAGTCACATCTAAGTCTTTAATTTGATGTTTCAATAATATTGATATCAATCCATAACCACATCCCATATCCAATACTTTACCTTTAATAGTCTGATTAAGAACATTTTCAACTAACAACAAAGATCCATCATCAGGTTTTGTCTTTGAGAAAACTCCCGCATCAACTTGTAAAGTATAGAAAATGCCCAAAAACCGGAAAGTTATTTCCTTCCGGTTATGGGGTAAATTTTCAGAGTTTTTAAAGTAATGTGTCAAAACTGACCCCCCCTTCACAACACAAAGTGTTTGTGAAAAAGGATTACTTAACTTCTACAGTTGCGCCAGCTTCTTCTAATTTCTTCTTAACGTCAGCAGCAACTTCTTCGGAAACTTTTTCCTTGATTGCCTTAGGAGCTGAGTCAACTAAGCCCTTAGCTTCAACTAAACCTAAACCAGTTAATTCACGTACAACTTTGATAACTGCAACTTTGCTTGGACCAACTTCTTTTAAGATTACATCAACTTCAACTGGACCAGCTGGAGCTGCTTCTTCAACTACTGCTGCTGCAGCAACTGGAGCCGCTGCGGATACACCGAATTCTTCTTCGATTGCTTTTACTAAATCATTTAATTCTAGGATTGTCATTTCCTTTAGGGAAGCAATCACATCTTGAGCATTTAATTTTGCCATGTTCATTTTCTCCTTTTAATTACGCTTGTTTTTGTTCAGCTACTTGTGAAATCGCATATGCGAATTTACGAACTGGGGATTGTAACATACCCAAGATCATAGAAATCATGCCTTCGCGACCTGGTAAGCTTGCGAGTGTCTTGATTGTTGTTACATCAACAACTTTACCTTCAACGACTCCACCTTTTAATACTAATAAATCATTTTTCTTAGCGAATTTCGCTAATACTCTCGCTGGCGCTACTGCATCTTTACTAAACGCAAAGGCATTAGGCCCTTTTAGACTTTCTGCTAAATCAGAATAACCGAGATCGTTCGCAGCACGTTCAACCATTGAATTCTTGTAGACCTTGAAGTCAATACCTTCCTTCAATAATGCACGGCGCAATTCAGTTACTTCTTTAACGGATAGTCCGCGATACTCGACGACTACGGCTGAGGATGAAGATTCAAATTTTTCTTTGACTTCATTTACGACCGCAACTTTACTGTCGATAATCGATTGGTTCATCTGTTGCACCTCCTAGTTTTTTCGCAATATCCCAAAAAATAAAACTCACACCGGACAGCGTGAGTAAAAAGATTTTTTATCTTTTACACCTCGGCAACTGATTAAGCACTAGGCCGTTGCTGTCTTTGGTCTATTGAACAGTCTTAATTCTATCAAACTACAGAGATATGTCAAGAAAAAACGTGTCAATTGACACGTTTATTTTTAGAATGTTGCTACGTCTAATTTGATGCCAGGACCCATAGTAGTAGATAATACTACATTCTTCATGTAGATACCTTTAACTGCTGCAGGACGAGCACGTAATAATAGGTCGTAAATTGTCTTCATATTTTCGTGAAGTTGTTCATCAGTGAAAGATAATTTTCCAACTAACACACCAATGTTACCTTCTTTATCAACACGGTATTCAACTTTACCTTTTTTGATATCATTAACAGCTTTAGTTACGTCCATAGTAACTGTACCTGTCTTAGGGTTTGGCATTAAGCCCTTAGGGCCTAAAATCTTACCTAATTTACCAAGTTCAGCCATCATATCTGGAGTAGCTACGATAACATCAAAATCAAACCAACCGCCTTTGATCTTTTCTAAGATTTCTTTGTTTCCAACGAAATCTGCACCAGCATCAAGAGCTTCTTTTTCCTTAGGACCTTGTGTTACAACTAATACACGTTGTGAACGACCAGTACCATGAGGTAATACTACAGCACCACGGATTTGTTGATCCGCATGACGTGGATCCACGTTTAGACGGAAAGACAATTCTACAGATGCATTAAATTTTGTGAAATCAGCTTTGCGAGCTAACGCAATCGCATCATTTACTGAATAAAGACTATTACGGTCAACGAGTTGAGCTGCCGCAACGTATTTTTTACCTTGTTTTGCCATGTTGACCTCCTATTTGTCGTAGCCTTCGATAACAATACCCATATTACGAGCTGTACCCGCAATAATAGCCATTGCACCCTCAACGTCATTTGCGTTAAGATCAGGCAATTTGTATTCAGCAATTTTTCTCAATTCTTCAACAGAGATTTTTCCAACCTTGTTTACTTTTGAACTTCCAGAACCTTTTTCAACTTTTGCAGCCTTCTTTAATAGGTTAGCAGCAGGTGTTGTTTTTAAGACAAATGTAAATGATTTGTCTTCAAATGCTGTGATAATAACTGGGACAATGTCACCAGCACGTTCACGAGTTGCGTCATTGAATGCAGCACAGAATTGTGGCATATTAACGCTTGCAGATGCCAAAGCAGGACCTGGGCGAGCTCCGCCAGCAGGGAATTGTAGCTTGACAACTTTAGTAATTTTCTTACTCACTAGTCATTCCTCCTTTTTGAATGGTAGCCGCGGTTAAAGTGGATGATATTTCACCCTCCCACGGATTTGCCTTTTATAGGCTTAATCATTATATGCTCTAGATTTTCAAGTGTCAAGAAAACAGTTATCTAAAGTACTTTTTGAATCCAAGTTTTAATTAATTGATCTGAATCACTAACCTTAGATCCTCTAATCGCTAATCCTTCCTTCACAATCGCATTCGGTATACTCTTTTTGATATCATCTACACTTGAACTTAACGCACTTCCTTCATGCGTGCAAAATGGAAGTATAATTTTCCCTGAAAAATCATACGATTCTAAGAATGTGAATATAGCCATTGGACAGGTATACCACCACATAGGATAACCAAGTACGATAATATCATAATCATCAATATTCTCAATTTGATTCATTAACTCTGGTCTAACTTGATCCGTAAACTCCTGTTTAGCTTGATTTACAACTAAGTTATATTTAACTGGATAATTTTCAACTGTTTTTATCTCAAAAAGATTACCTTCAAGAATCTTATTAATCTTCTCTGCCACAACCTTTGTATTTCCAGAATGTGTGAAATACGTAACCAATACTTTTTTCATATAAATCACCTCAATTTAATTGACTTTAGTGTAAACCCTGAAGTTAACTCTAAGTCAAGAAAAAAACACTCAGTTATTTGACCAAGCGTTTTAAAGTCTTATAAACAAATTAATTTGGAACCTCAAATCCATATTCATAACAAACCTGGATATTAGCACCTTCTTCATAATTGTAAGCCGCTATCAATATCGGATTTTGGAGTGTTCCATAAATATAAATATATTCATTTCCCCAGTTATCATCTACACCATACCAACCACTGTATTCGATATAGAGGTATGAATCTTCAAATGGATACCAACCCTCGACAGGATATCCATCATCTACATCAAAATACGAGTCTTCTGAGTCATATAATATAATTGGATTTTCACCATAGGTTGAACCCTCGTATATTTCAAGGTCTACATCAACTCCCGATGTTAACTGAATACGTACATTTGTCACACCAGCAGGAATGACTCCAATCACCGTTGACTCTGAGGCATCTAAGAAGGAACTAAAACAACCTTCACCAGAATCATCACTAAAATCAAAATCATCATCATCTTCCACAATAACTTCTTTAGGGATTATTTTTGCCTTAACTATTTTTATTCTAATTCCTTCAATTCTTTGATTTTGATTGATAAATCCAGCTGTAACACCATCATATACCCAATCACTCCAACCATAGTTTTGAATTAAAACTTGATACGCAACTGAGAAAGAAGGTAATCCTTCCAATTTGATTTCAATACCATCCAGTGTCCCATTCCCTGCACTAACTCCGTTGTTGAACCAATTTGACCAAGCATCAGATGTATTATGTGTACGATAAACAACTTTAGAACCTGTTGGTGCACTTTCAAGATTCACTTTTAGTGATTGAATAGAACTTCCTTCATTACCAATCGTTTCACCGTTATGACGTAGTCCTACCCAACTTGAAGATGTCATAGTTTGATAGCTTACACCAATTTCAAAAACTTTAATTCGAATCGCATCAATTCTTCCACTTAAATTACCCGCAGTGGAACCATTATGCTTCCAAGATGTCCAACCAACATTATGAATAAGAACTTGATAATGAACAGACCCATTAGGATAATTATCTAATTGTATTTGTATCCCTGTAATATTATTTGGAGTATTTGAATCTGCTCCATTGAATGCCCAATCTTGCCAACCTAAGTTCTGGATATAAGTCCGATATTTTACTCCTGATCCATTCGGTTCATCCATTAAGAAGACTCGTATGGATTGTAGTGACTTACCTGACTCTGACCCAGATAGACCACCACCATAAGCTTCTGCACTCCAACCTTCATCCATGATATAAGTACTGTAACCAACACTTGCGGATGTGAATGTTTCGGCTTTAACTTCAACACTCTGTAGCGAAATAAACAACATCACAAATGCTAAACATTGTAATATTATTTTTTTCATTTAAAAAAAGCTCCTTTAAATATAGTATATATTTATGCATATATATATTTTCAATTATATTCTTAGAGCTCATTTAAGTATCATAGATCTTTAAATCT
>JAJZTY010000078.1 GCA_021847325.1 Bacillota bacterium | reverse complement strand
AACTAGATCTCTTTTTTCACATGCCTTAATTACCATAGGTAAATTTACTCCTGTAATCATTTTTACATTTATCTCATTTGAAGTTAGTTGAGGAAACGCAAACATTACAGAATTAAAGGGAGATGCGCCAAACAAGTCCACAAACACAAGCACACCATTTCCATTATTAACTTCTTGGATTGAGTTTAATACATTAAGTTTGAATTCATCAAATCATCCCCATCTCTTAATCCAACAGTAGAGAATTGAGCTTGTGCACCTATAATTAATTCACAACTGTCTTTAAGACCGTTCGCAAGATTTCCATGTGAAATTATACTTATACCAATCATGTGTTCTCTCCTGATTCAATTTGATTCAAATTCACACAATTATAAGGTGCATTTCCATTCGCTACTCTCTCACAATCTGATACACATTTATCACCCATGAGTTCGAGACATTCATGCGTATATGCAGATATATGTGGTGTAATAATCACATGAGGATGACTTAATAATGGATGTGTATGGTCAATTGGTTCACCTTCCACAACATCACTGCCATACGCAAAGATCTGACCAGTCTCTAATCCATGTAATAGTGCAGTTTGATCAATTAATTCACCTCGAGCCGTATTTATGATAATCACATTTTTCTTCATTTTAGATATGGCTTCATGTGAAATCATATGATAATTATCTTTTGTTAGATAAGCATTTAAAGATAGGATATCAGCCTGTGAAATGCATTCATTCAAAGATACAGGAATTGCGCCATTTTCAATTATTTGATGATTAGTAAGATTTGGATCATGAGCAAGCACCCTACAATTAAATCCATTCTTTAGAATAGACCCTACTCTAGACCCTATATTACCAAACCCAATTATTCCTACTGTTTTATTTCGTACTTGATAACCTAAATAAGACGCTCTTGTTTTCCACAAATCATGTTTAACTGCTTGAATTGCCGCATCTTGTCTACGTGTACAATTCATTAAAAGTGCTATTGCGTTTTCCGCTACCGCATCTTGTTCGACAATCCCCTCCACAATCGATACATAGGTATGATGTTTAGATGCGGCTTGTATATCTACATTGTTATATCCAATTCCATGTCTTGAGATTATCTTGCATCCAGGATGATGATCAAAAAACTCCGATGTAAAATATGGGCTTACACTCGCAATGATGAAGTTATAATCCTTAAGCGCTTCTGCTAAGTCTTTTCCACTGATATCTTGAGGAAAATAAAAAAATGATACCTCTCCAATCTCTTTTAAACGATCAAGATGTTGCGTAAATATCTATCCAAAACTACTCGAGTTTACAATCGCAATTCGATTCATTTCTTCACCCAATTATTGAAATTAATACGATTACTATCTGGAATCATTTGAAAGAAGATGTCTACATTTGAGTCTTTACTCAATTGAGAGAGATAATCAATTTCATCATTCGATAAATTAACACTAGAAATAACCATCTGAGTATCTTTCTTTTTAGACACTCCACCAATATTTAAAACATCAATTGGTAATCCTAGATTAACAGCTTCGTACACATTTTGAATCGTTTTAAATAATAAGAGTACTTTTAAATCCTCAAACTGTTTATCTTTCCAATATGAATAAACTTCACTTGTACTCATAACTTTTATCACTAATCCAGAACGAGATCCTGAACTAATATAGATTTGTTTCATGAAATCATCTTTTGCGACATCATTATCAACGATAAAAATCGCATTTATTCCTAATCCTTTTGACCATTTAGTCATAACTTGACCATGGATTAAGCGATCATCTACACGTGTTAATTGAATTTTCCCCATATCTTTTCCTTCTTTTACTATAGTATACCGAAAATCATCAAGGCATATCCTAATCCTTCTGGAATGATTCTAAAAATTATTAATGATAATCAAAAAGCTTCAAGAATTGTGAGCATTGTGTCGTTTCTAATCTTGTCTATGGTTAAAATTATACCCTATGACAAGCTACGATGTATAGATTCACTCTTGAAGCATTTATTTTATTGATTACAAATAGTTGAGATACAGTTTTTAAAGAAAATAATACCTTTTTCAAATGAATCTAATGAGATTCTTTCATTATCTGCATGAACAGTCGATCGATCTTCAAACATACTCATAAACGGTTGAACACGATAGATTCCATCTGATATTGGATGATACAAACGACTATCAGTAGCCGCAACCATTAAATATGGCGCAACCGTAACACATTCTGGATAAACGTGTTTAACTGATTCTACAATTGCTTTAAACGCATCATGATGACTAGGTGATACATTAGTTGGATCATTGCCATTAATTGCCTTTACTTTAATGTTTGAACCAACTCTATCCTGAATTCGTTTAACCAATTTATCTACCGTATCACCTGGCACAATACGACAATTAATATTAATCTTTGCCTCTTGAGCCAACACATTTGGCGCTTTTGAACCAGATGCCATTGTCATAACTGATGTTGTACGAACCGTTGCGGCTGTTTCAGGTGATTTCGTAAGTGCTTGAATTAAAATCGGTTTAAACAAATTTCGATAACTAAAGAGAAATTTTAATGGTTGAGCCATATATGGTAATAACGCATCAAACATCGCATTCGTCGCATCATTATAATCTGCTTTGAATTTATGTGATTCCATTAACATTGCGGCTTTACACACCTCATATAAAGCACTTGTATGAGGAGGCATAGACGCATGTCCACCATCCTGTGTTGCAGTGAGTTCAATATCACAATAGCCTTTCTCTGCAACTCCTACTAAACCAACAATACCCTTCACACCCATCGCATCTCCTTTGATGAATGCGCCACCTTCATCTACTACACAATAAAAGTGTTTCCCTTCAGCTTCTAACATCTCCATAATTTTACGAGCCCCAGAGTCTGGAAGAGCAGAACCCGTTTCTTCATTATGCCCTAACATGATATAAAGATCTCGCTCAAAGGATACTCCATCCTTTAATAAAGATTCAATTGCTTCTAATAAAGCCACCACATGACCTTTCATGTCCAATGTCCCACGTGCATAAATATATCCATCTGAGATATGAGCTGAAAATGGAGGATGGATCCATCCTTCTTCATTCACAGGTACGACATCATAATGTCCCATGAATCCAACTGGATCTTTATCCGATAATCCTTTTATTTTGAATAACAAACTATACCCTTCTACACGCTTGAAGGTACTATTCTTAATTAGATTAGGATAATAGGATTGAACGAGTTCAATAAATTTCTCATACTCATTAAAATCAATACGACTTCGATCCAAATAGGAAATCGTCTTAGTTTGTAAGATAGACTGTAAGTGTTGAACTGAATCCATTATTTAATCCATCCTTTCTTATACATGATACGAGCTGTAACTAAGGATAAAAGTGACGCTACTGGCACAAACACAGGTTGTACGGTTGGATCTTTTATCACAAAGTAAAATAAGGCTAACATGACACTCATAGGAATAATAACAAGTTTCCAATGACGTACAATGAACACGAATCCAAGGGCACCAAATATTGCGGGTACTAGATAATCCGTTACTGTTCCTAGGTATTGGTCAATAACGGATAAATAAGGCAATAAAAGGAGTACACCTACTAATATGATTAAGATTGTCACAATGGAAGAAGATGCGACAGCAAGAGTAGAAATGATCTCTGCTTCATCGCTTCCTGGCTCGACATTCGCTTGTTTCATCGCACTCAATGAAGCAGGTAATTTCATATTTGAAATATTTCCTGTCACATGGGATATGTAAGTTGCGCCAACACCTAACATTGGGGCATAGTTTATGGTTTCAATTATACCAATCGGTATGTAGATAGCGCCAACGGTCATAAATCCAACCTTAATAAGTTCTAGAGTAGGCCATGCATTGTGAATCAAACTAAACACAAATGGAACTGCTAACATCAGTAAACTTGAAACAATCATAAAACGTTTACCATGTTTATGAAGTGTATTAATGTATTTTTCTTGATTCATCGTACACCTCCAATGATAAAGTAAAGTATTACTAAGGTACCAAGCATCGATACTGGTAAGGCAAATTCCTCTAACCACTTAAATTTTAAGGATAATCCACCAATAACTGCCATTATACAAACACTGATAAACAATGCGAGTGTATTGTATCCACCTATCGTAATCTGTTGGGCACCGATTGTCCCAACTAAACCCATAAACATGGCCGCAATCAATAACTCTGACCAACGTTTATCGCGTTTCTTAATCGACTCTAATTGAGTTGTATACTTCTTGTAAAAGAAGATCAGAATAATCATTCCACTCAGAATGGATATTGTCATTGTCCAAATTGCCGTGGAGTATACTTGTAAGTTTTCCGTTAAACTTGATAATCCAACCGCTCCTTTTATCGCAGTTGCCGCATATGTTTCATACGATACCGATCCAATAACCGATAATCGAATCCAAGGAATAACTACATCTCCAAATAATGGAATCATCGTAATTAAACCAATCAGAATAGGAATTGAAGGCACAATTGAAAAAATCACACTACTACGTGTGGTTTCATTGAGTTGTGTCTTAGTGATCCCAAGCTCTAAACCTCTTTTATACGCTCTTTTATAAATAAAAACAGTTTCTATTAGAATATAACCAATCAATACGATTCCTATGATGTATAGAGGTACGAAATTCATAACAATCTCCTTTATCCCATCATATTTAATTTACAGAATTTTTACAATACATTTTCATTTATTTTCAATCTATCGTAATAATTAAGTATATTAAGTGCTCTTACTGTAATCATTTGACTTATTTTACCTGCTTTTTCCATTTCAAAATACGTCAATCCTGGATAATGTGCATTTATTTTAAATTGATAATTTTTGTGAATTGATTCTAACCAAACTAAAGCACTTTCTAATCTAACCTCATAAGGATGTTCAGAATAAACAAAATAGTCTAAGACTCTCAATAAATCATATCTCCAATAATATGGAAAATGACATGAACAATATCTAGGATCAATCACTTTTCCTGTTTTATCACTAATATAGAGTTGATGTACAAGTAAAAATTCTTCTGCTTCTTGTCGTAATCGTTTAACCTCATCCAATCGATATGTATATCCTTTTAGTTCATATTCATACAAACCTTCAATCACACATAACGTTGAATTGAATGCGCTGTGATGCACTTTAGACCGATTAAAGCTACAGTTAAATCCACCATCATTAATTTGCGCTTTAATAAGATAATCAATCATTGATTCTAATGGTTTCTCATTTACCTCATAATAACAGGCAATATTAAGAAACATTCCATTTACGCAACAATCACTCCATAATTTAGTCCTAGAAGGACTTATTCCACCATCATTGCATTTCTCTTCTGATACTATTCTATTTATCGCATGTATTATTGAAGCTGTTTTAGGATAGTTTAAACATCTTAGTGTTTGTAAAGTGTAATGGGTAGAAGTCCACTTGGGTTGATAATATCCCGCCCAATAGAAATCTTCATTTTGAAAAGACATTAAAGTATAACCCCATCCTACCTTTAACATATCATCTTGGATAGACTTGAGAACTTTAATGTCCGATTTTAAAATATCTTTATGTAAACGATATCTGACCGATGGATCTGAATGATCTAAAATATCTAGAACTTCTTTCATCAATCAAATATTAGAATAATTGAAATACAGTGTCAAACTTAATCGATTTGTACACCCATTCCTATTAAACCAGGACCCGTATGTACTCCAAGTGCTGGAGATACTTGACCAATATATAAGGTGACTCGATCGCCCAATTTCTGTAATAAATGTTCCTTCAGTTTTAATACTTCATCCAACGCATGTCCATGAGCTAAAGCTAAAGTAATATGATTAGAGTTTCCCGCAAACTCAAGTGCTAACTCTAAACAACGGTTAATTGATACTTTACGTCCACGTGCTTTTGCGACTGTCGTATAAATGCCTTCTGAGTCACACGTTATGATTGGTCTTAAGTCTAGCGCATATCCAATTAATGCCGTAACTTTACCAATTCTTCCACCTTTTTGAAGATACTCTAAGGTATCTAATACAAAGAATACACGTGTTTTTAATACGGTTTCATTTACCTTTGTAATTAAATCTTCCCAAGATAATCCTTCTTTTACATATTTAGCTGCTTTAATAACCGATAATCCACTTCCTATTCCAATATTCTTAGTATCAATGACTTCCATTGGTAACTTTGATTCTTTTGCGACTAAACGAAGTAGATTACATGTACCTGACAATCCACTGGATAAAACAACCGCTAGAATATGAGTATATCCTTGTGCTTCAATATCTTGTAAGACTTTATCAATATCGGATCCAAGAGGTAGAGATGTTGTTGGTATCTCTTCCTTCAAACGACTATACATCGTATCTGCATCAATATCCACTCCATCTCGATAACTACGATCTTTATAGTTTACTTGTAGTGGAACGACAAAAATATTCATTTCTTTCGCTATATCGTAAGGCACATCACTTCCAGAATCAGTAAGAATCGCAATTTTTTGGTTAATCATTATTATCTCCTTTTTCATTGATTAAATGGCGTGTATATCGGTGAATCGCAAAGCTAAGTGCCGCATATCGCATAACATTTCTTTCTTTATCTGATTCATTTGTTTCTATAAAATCCGCAATCGTTTTCTTATTTTGCATACAATCAATCGAATCCTCGATTTCTTTAACGAAGATATTGTAGGCAATATCTCGTCCAAGAATTCCTTTTTCTAAATTAATTCCATGAACAATTTCAGATATCTCAAACACATCTTTTAGTAACGCAATGATAAAGATATGCGCTAGATGTTTCTTTGAATATTTCTTTTTTACTGGCGCAGGAATAAGATTTAACTTCGTATAATTATTAATCATTGAAGCTGTAATTGGACGAACACCTAATGGATTTAAATAGAGTTCTAATAACTCTAGAACCTGTTCCTTATAGAGTTCTATATTTGGTAACTCTTCCCATCTTGGTAAATGTATTGAAGGCATAAATCCTCCTTATATTTCAATAACTATATTATATGATTATCATAACTAGATGCAAGGCATCTGTTAAAAAAATAACATATGTAATGTTATTTTTTGATTAATACTATAGTATTGTATGCATTTAATGTTAATTCATCATTTAAAGTTGCTTTTGACTTAGACCCATTAAAGACTTGTTCCGCAATTTTATAGTTTGAGAAATCATAATTCAACTTAATTTCTTGATCACTTAAGTTATGTAGAACAATCACATCTTCTGTTTCACTGTATGATCTAAGTGCATATACATTTGGATCAAGATTCAGAGATTCAAGTTGACCATCCGTAATTACATCATACTTATTTTTAATCGATATTAGTTGTTTGTAATGATTGTAAAGTGAGTCTTTGTCTGATTCTTGTTGTTTGAGACCTATGATATCCTCTGCTTTATAATCAGCAGCACTTGGTCCTAGAGTTTGACCCGTATTATCCTTATTATCCCAAATCATTGGCAAGCGTTTATTCTCATCCTTACCACTTCCACGTAATCCGATTTCTTCTCCATAGTACACAAAGGATCGACCCGGCATTAACAAATAAATTGATGCCATCATTTTTAAATATTCAACTTGTGTACTCTTGAAGTAACCAGCACTTCTACCTTGATCATGATTGGAAATAAACACTGCATTTAATGCGTCTGGATTCGACTTCTTAATCATTTCATTATACTTAATAACTTCATTCGCAAGATTATAACCTTGTTTAGAACGAATGGATGACGCAATTAATCCATCCGCTTGAGATAAACTAAATTGGAATAAACTATCAATACCACTTTCATAAAGAGAAGTAATGGTACTATTCGTTGTCCATGCTTCACCTACAACATACGCATCTTTATCAATTGAATGAATCGTATCATTTAACCAAAGTAGGAATTCAGTATTTTTCGTCACATTCTGATTGTAGAATGATGTAACGGCATCTAGTCTGAAACCTTTGACTCCTCGATCTAACCAAAACTCTAAAATCTGTTTAATCTCATTTCGAACATTTTCACTATCAAGATTTAAATCTGGCATTTTATCCCAGAACAAAGCTTCATAGTAATATCCTTTACCAATTGGATAATATTTCCCTTGAGGAACAGTACTAAATACATAGTAATCACAGTAAGAATTTTCAATATCACAAGTTCCATTTAAAACATTCTTTTTAGCTTCGATAAACCAAGGATGATCAGATGAAGAATGGTTTAGGACT
>JAJZTY010000077.1 GCA_021847325.1 Bacillota bacterium | reverse complement strand
ATGATTGATGATATGGCTTATCATTTCGCACTACTTTGTTCAGCGATTGGACATGTGGTTGATCCGCATGTATTCGTCATTGGTGGAGGAGTATCGAAATCTCATGAAGCGTATTTCGATAAGATTTTAGAAAACTACAATAATTTAGTGCATGTTGGTATGCGTAATCCATTGTTCAAACGTGCTGAACTTTCAGAACCTGGAATCATTGGGGCTGCGATGTTACCAATATCACATGGAATTTAAGGAGATTTATGCCAAGTAAAAAATTATTACATAAATATGCTGAATTAGCAGTTAAAATTGGTGCTAATGTTCAAAAGGGTCAACCTTTAATGATTAGTGCTAATGTTGATACAAAAGAATTCATCCGAGTATTAGTTGAAGAAGCGTATAAAGCAGGTGCTTCTCATGTATCTGTACGATATAACGATGAAATTATTAATCATCATAATTATGAGTATTGTGATTTAGATGTATTAGGTACTGTACCTAACTATATCGTAGAACAATTTAATTATTATGTTGAAAAGGGATATGCACTCATTTCTGTCCATGCGGAAACGCCTGGCCTAATGGCTGATATTGATCCTATTAAGATTCAAACTGCAGCAGTTGCGAGCAATAAAGCATTAAAATCGTGGCGTGAACATACCATGGGTAATCGTACTCAATGGTGTGTTATTTCTGTGCCAACTGCTGGTTGGGCTAAGCGTGTTTTCCCTGAATATACGGAAGAACTAGCAACTGATGCATTATGGGAAGCAATTTTCAATGCAGTCCGTGTCCATGAAGATAATGATCCAGTTTCTGAGTGGGAAAAACACAATGAAACATTGCATAATCACAATGAAGCATTAAATAACTATAACTTTAAGTCTTTACACTTTAAAAATAGTTTAGGTACTGACTTAGTAGTAGAACTCGTTAAGAATCACGTTTGGGCTGGTGGTAATGAGAAGAGCACAAAAGGGGTCGTATTCAACCCTAATATGCCTACTGAAGAAACTTTCACAATGCCATATAAATATGGTGTAAATGGAAGAGTTTATGCTTCTAAACCATTAAACTATAATGGAAATTTAATTCGTGATTTCTGGTTAGAGTTTAAAGATGGTAAAGTTGTGGATTTTGATGCGAAAGAATCAAAAGATGCACTAAAGAGTTTACTAGAATTTGATGAAGGATCATCTTATTTAGGTGAAGTCGCATTGATTTCTCATGATTCTCCTATTTCAAATAGTAATATCTTATTCTTAAACACTTTGTTTGATGAGAATGCTTCTTGTCACTTAGCATTAGGTCGTGCTTATCCAATGAATGTAAAGGGTGGCAATGATATGACTCAAGAAGAGTTAGACAAAGTAGGTTCAAACAACTCTATGGAACATGAAGATTTCATGTTTGGTAGTGCTGATATGTCCATCATTGGATTAACTCAAGATGGTAAAGAAGTTGTCGTATTTAGAGACGGAAATTTTGCGTTTTAAAGTAAATGAGAAATCATTTACTTTTTATGAAAGGATTAAATGAAAAAAATACTTTATTTAATGCGTCATGGTCAAACATTATTTAATGTTAGAAGAAAAGTACAAGGGTATTGTGATTCTCCATTGACTGAATTGGGGATTAATCAAGCAAAGATAGCTAGGAGATATTTTGATCAAAATTCAATACAATTCTCTAAAGCATATTCCTCAACGTCTGAGAGAGCCAGTGATACATTAGAACTTATAACAAATATAGAATATCAGCGATTAAAAGGATTGAAAGAATGGAACTTTGGTACTTTTGAAGGTGAAAGTGAAGATTTGAATCCTAAGCTACCATATGGTGATTTCTTTGTTGCATATGGGGGTGAAGCTGAGAAAGATTTTCAGATAAGAGTTTCAAATACGATTCTTGAAGTTATGCGAAAAGACAATCATGACATCGTCTTGATGGTTAGTCATGGAGCTTCATGTCGTACATTCATGCGTTTTTGGGGTCATAAAAGTACGGTTGATCATATTGGGAAAATCGGGAACTGTTGTATATTTAAATATGAATTTGAGAATGATGAGTTTACTCTATTAGAAGTTATTAATCATAATTTTGATGAGTTAAGTAAATAAAGATAATTAGAAAAGCAAGAGTTAAAACAACTCCTGCTTTTTTTTTAATTCATCCAGTTTATTGATAGGTAACCATCCATAAATGTTGTGTTCATTTCTGCACCAAATCCAGCCATTCAGTTCGTTATAACCTTCAACAATGTCATTTTGATTTACTTCAAGTTCATATGCAGAGTAATCTTCAAGTACGGTGCCACTATTCTCTTCAATGTGAATAATTTGAATAGGTGTCCATCCTTCACCATTTCCATCTAAGCTATAACAATATACCCAATTTGGCCAAGGTCCATTGTCATTAGAATGTTCTCCAAGTTTAACTTTTGATCCTTTTAAGACAATAATTGGTGATAAATTATCATTCTTATGATTTTCTCTAATGATGTACTTCATAATTTCTTATCCTTTTATGAAAATAGTGACATTATTTGTGTCACAAATAATGTTGTTGTTAATGAAATTATAAATAAAACAGTTAATGTTGAAATAATATTTTGGAAACGATTATTTACCATACTTCCCATTATATTTCGATCATTAATTAATAGAATCATAAATATGAGGATTACTGGTACTAACACACCTGCAATCTGTTGGGTTCTTAGAATAAGTGGAATAAGATTTAGATTAGGAATAAGAACTAGACTAGCTGTTATTCCAATAATACCAAATAATAGAGTGAAAAATGCTTTTGCTTCTGATGGGGTATTATTTACACCATTTTCCCAACCAAATGCTTCACAAATCGCATATGCAGTGGATAGTGGAATAATAGCACAGGCTAGAACAGATGCTCCAAATAAACCAGCTCCAAAAAGGATAAATGCGTATTCACCTGCTAATGGTTTAAGGGCTAACGCTATGCTAGAAACACTATTAGCTTCTATTCCAGCTTTATGCAATGTCGCAGCTGTCACTACAATAACGAAGAATGAAATGATTGCTCCCCATACAGCTCCAAGATAGACATCTAATCTTTCATATTTATAATCTTTTAAACTTAGATTTTTATCGACAATCGCAGCTTGTAAATAGAACTGCATATAAGGTGATATTGTGGTCCCTATCAACCCAATAAAGGTAAGCAAATAAGCACTATTCATTTCTATGGTAGGGGTAACTATGGATTTTAAAACCACAGGCCAGTCTGGTTTAATAATAATGGCTGATATAATATAGCTGAAGAACGCAAAACTAAACATTAAGAATATTTTTTCAACTTTATTATAGCTACCATGACTTACTAAATAGGAAATTAGTAATGCGACAATTGGAACAGACAAATATTTTGTAATTCCAAATAATTCTAGACTCGCTGCTACACCTGCAAAATCACCTAAAGTAACACCAAAGTTTGCAATAAACAAAACAGTCATCGCGAAGAAAGTCCATTTAACACCAAATTTCTCACGAATCAAATCAGATAGTCCTTTACCAGTCACAACAGCCATACGAGCATTCATCTCTTGTACAATCGCTAGAGCAAATGTAAGTAATAATAAACCCCATAACATCGAATAGCCATATTTTGCGCCTATTGTAGCGAATGTTGAAATTCCACCAGCATCATTACCAGCATTTACTGTAATTAATCCTGGTCCAACGATAGCTAATATGTAACTTAACTTTTCCCAATTCTTTTTTATCATTTCTTTCATATCAAATCCCATTCCTTTCCAAACTCATTTACTAAATCGTTGGTGGATGTTATTCCGATTAAAACATGATTGTGATCAAGAACAGGTAGTATCATTAAGTTATATTTCAATAACCATTCCATAGCTTTTTCCACTGAATCATCGTCATTTAAATAAACTAATTGTTGATTTTCATCAATAACTTCACTAATTAATGCATTACTATCAGAACGAATAAGTTCCATTAGTGATACAACACCTTGTAATTGATAATCTTGATTAACGATATAAATATAATGAGATGTCTCTTCAGTATATTCAGTGTTTCTTAAAAGATTCATAATATCTTTAACTTTCATTTCTTCGCTGAACGCTAAAAAGTCTATCATCATTAAACTTCCAACAGTTTTGTCTTTATATTTCAATAATTCTCGAATTTCGGTTGAATTATCTTCATCCATATCATCAAGTAATCGATTAACTTGTTCAGATTCCATTTCATCTAAAATGTCGGCTACTTCATCAGATGGCATTAACTCTAATACATCTGTCGCATGTTCTATGGATAGGTTTTCAATAAGTGTTATTTGTGTTTCAGGTTCTATTTCTTCAAGAACATCAGCTGCTAATTCAGTATCTAAGCTTTGGAATAAGGTAACTTGTGCTTTCTTGTCAAGATCTTCTAAAATATCTGCTAAATCCGCAACATGTAAAGTGTTTAGTTTATGTACTGATGTATTAAGTTGAAGATTATCTCTACCATGTGTTAAAGCTTGTACATCTTCCCAAGCAACTAATGTGTTTCTAAAAGTTTTATTAAGTTTAGTTGAAATAAAGATACCAAGATATTCAACACCTAAACGTCGCATTAATCCTCTAAAACCAATATCTACTGCAATTAAGACCCATTTATTATCAACCAACGCAATACGAACATCATTTACTCGTTCTACTTTTTTACCTTCTATATCAATGATTTGTTTATCTAAAAAATCTCTAGCTAAGAAAACATCTGTTTCAGGAATTGGTACAAATGATAAATTTTGAGAATTAAGCTTAATATGATATCTTTCTTTATTATCATGTGTTACTTCAAGTGATTGCATCATAATAAAAAATTCGCGCTTACCGTTTTTTACAACTATTGCTCGAACAACTGGTAAGGGAAGACTAAAATCAACGACTAAGTCGTGTAGATTCCCTATGATTGAATTATCAATATTATAGATATGTTTATATAATATTTTACTAAAAAAGAAGTGTGTTGATGTGATCATGATTGCTCCTAAAAGTTAGGGACAATCATCTAAAAATTAGACCCTAACTTTGTAATCCTTATGTGGATTATTTAAACTGTAAAATTGCTGATTCGGGTCTAAGTCCATATATTTTCTCCAAACACATTAATTTTAATCCTATCTTAGAATATTTACTACTACTATTTGTAATTTTTTTGTTAATTGTCATACTATAAACTGAATTAAGAAAACCATAAGAAAACCATTTCAGTTGACAAACGAAGTTTAAATATTTAAACTACTAATATAGCCAAAGCTTAAGACACGATGTTAAGTATTTTGTTTAGAGAGAAAGTGCTTGGTGTAAACTTTCCTTAGTACTTAATGGTTACCACTTAAGGGGTGAATCTTAGAAAAGATTCCGTTTCGTCAACGTTAACGATTAAGTGCAAAGCTTTCTAGCTTTGAATTAAGGTGGTACCGCGAACTCTCGTCCTTTGGATGGGAGTTTTTTGTTTCTAAAAAGGAGAAAGAAAATGATTAATGTAAAAGAACATGCAGAATTGAATGTATTAAATCATTCCTGTGCGCATTTAATGGCACAAGCAGTCAAACGACTACACCCACATGCTTTATTTTGGGTAGGTCCAGTTATTAATGAAGGATTTTATTATGATATTGATTTAGGAGATACAGTTTTAAGCGAAAGTGATTTCCCTAAGATTGAATCTGAAATGAAGAAGATTTCTAAAGATGGTAAACGTATTATTCGTGAAGAAATCTCTAAAGAAGAAGCCTTAGAACGTTTCAAAAATGATCCATATAAATTAGATTTAATCAACAATATGGAAGGTGTAACTATTTCGACTTACAAACAAGGTGAGTTCGAAGATTTATGTCGAGGTCCACATGTTGAAACTGTAAAAGAATTAAAATTCTTTAAATTGCTTAAAGTATCTGGTGCTTATTGGAAGGGTGATGCCAACAATAAGATGTTACAACGTGTATATGGAATCTGTTTCGATACTCAAGAAGCACTTGATCAACATTTATACTTATTAGAAGAAGCGAAGAAACGTGATCATAAGAAGTTAGGTAAAGAACTTGGATTGTTTATGATGAGTGAGTATGGTCCTGGTTTCCCATTCTGGTTGGATAAAGGTATGATTCTACGTAATATATTAGAAAACTTCTGGTATGACGAACATACTAAAGAAGGGTACCAATTTATTAAGACACCAATCATGTTGTCTCAAGAATTATGGGAAGTTTCGGGTCACTGGTTTAACTATAAAGAGAATATGTATATTTCTGATGTGGATGATCGTCAATTTGCGATTAAACCGATGAACTGTCCAGGTGGTATGTTGGTGTATAAGAATGAGTTACATTCTTACAAGGATCTTCCATTAAGAGTAGGAGAACTTGGTTTAGTTCATCGTCATGAAGCATCTGGTGCGTTAAATGGTTTATTCCGTGTTCGTACATTTACTCAAGATGATGCTCATTTATACATGACTCCGGATCAAGTAGAAGGCGAAATTGTTCGCTTAATCGCATTCTTTGATCGTGTTTATAAGTTGTTTAATTTAAGTTATTCCATTGAATTATCAACTCGTCCAGAAGAAAAATACATTGGTTCTATTGAAGTTTGGGATGAATCAGAACGTATCTTAGAATCTGCATGTAAGAAATCTGGACATACTGTTAAAGTCAATCCAGGAGATGGAGCATTCTATGGACCTAAACTCGATTTCCATCTTCAAGATTCTCTTGGAAGAGCATGGCAATGTGGCACAATTCAATTAGATATGAACTTACCAGAACGATTTGATTTAACATACATTGATAGTGACGGATCAAAGAAACGTCCTATAATGTTACATCGTGTTATTTTCGGTTCAGTTGAACGTTTCATTGGTATTTTAATTGAACATTATGCTGGTGCTTTCCCACTATGGTTATCACCAGATCAAGTACGTATTCTACCTGTAAATGCAGAATTCCATCATGATTATGCACTTCAATTAAAAGAAAAATTAGTTGAAGCTGGGTTTAGAGTGGATGTGGATGAACGAAATGAAAAACTAGGTTACCGTTTACGTGAAGCACAAATTAAGAAGATTCCTGTACAACTTGTGATTGGAGATGGAGAAGTTGAGAATGGTACTGTAAATGTACGTCGTTATGGTTCTCAAGCATCAGAATCACTCAGTGTTCAAGATTTAGTTAATTCATTAATTAAAGAAGTGAAAGAGAAACGTTAATGAAAAAAATATTATCTATACTTGTTATTAGTTTATTAGTCGCATGTAGCGCAAAACCTCTAGAATGGGAGAGTTTGTCAATCCTATCTCCTAAAGGTGCACCTGCAATTTCATTAGTACCACTTATTCAAGAAAATAAAGATTCAATAGAATTTGTAGATGGTACAGATATATTAAGTGCAGAACTCATCAAAGGTGAGAAAGATATGATTATTGCGCCTGTTAACCTAGGTGCTGCGTTGAGTAAGAAAGATAGCAATCCTTATCGATTGTATGGAATTGTTACATGGGGTAATTTATACCTTGTGTCTAACTCAGATATTAGTTTTGTCGAAAATGAACCATTAGCTCTATTTGGTGAACAAGCTGTACCTGGTTTAGTCTTTAATTCAATTAAAAACTCTTTAGACCAAGTATTTGTTTCAACCGCATTCAATTCTGTAACAGATGTACAAGGACAATTATTGTCTAAGACTTTCAATGTTGGATTAATGGCAGAACCTCTAGTGACTGCGACTATCGCAAAGGCAAAAACGTTAGAAACACCATTAAACTTAAGTGTATATAAAGATATTCAAGCGTTATGGCAAGAGAAAACTGGATTTGAGAACTATCCTCAAGCTGCGATTTACATCAAAGCTGATATCAGTGCTGATAAGTTAAAACAAGTGGAAGCTCGATTAGAACTTATGATGGCTTATAACATTGAACTGAACAATAATTCCTCAAAACTTGAAACTGATATTACAGAAGACTTATCCGCTACATTAGGTGTTCCAGCAAGTAAGATTTTAGTTCAAGCTTGGGATCGTATGAATGTGAATGTTGTGAAAGCAGATGAGAATAAAGAGGCGATTGAAGCATTCTTAGAGTTGTTTAAACTTAACGGATTAGAAAATTTATATTATTAGGCTCAATTGAGCCTTTTCTTTTGGTTAAGTATATCTTATAATCTCACTATTATAAGGAGAAAGTATGCGTCCACTTAAACGAATGATTGTGATTTCTTTATTAGCTGCGATTTTATCAATTTCAGCTTACATATCGATACCGTTATCTTTTTCTACTGTTCCATTTACTTGA
>JAJZTY010000076.1 GCA_021847325.1 Bacillota bacterium | reverse complement strand
GTAAACATGTTTACTATCGAATGGATTCGCAATATATAAGTGAACGATTAAGAAGACATGAAATGGTGCATGTCGAACAATATAAGAAGTTTGGATTTTATCGTTTCTTATATTTATATGTCAAAGAATATTTTAAGTATCGATTGAAAGGGTTGAATCATTATCAAGCGTATACTGAAATTAGTTTTGAAAAAGACGCAAGATTAAAAGAAACACTTAACGGATAAAGATTATAGTGGTACTATTTTAGTTGGACTTTATGTCATAATGAAACTAGATAAACAAGAACCATGGGAACCCATGTTAATAGAGGAAATATGTTAAAACGATTAGCGATTATCAGTCTAAGTTTATTCATCATTTCTGGATGTGCTAAAGAGAGTGAAGAAACACCTATAACGCCAGAAATTCCCGTTGAAGTCGATCCAATTGATTTGATTGATTTGAGTTTGAATCCAAATGAATCTGGCAAAATAATGATACTTATGTACCACAATATTGGTGATGAGGAACAGACTTGGACAAGGACTGTGGACAATTTTAAAAAGGATCTTCAAACGCTTTATGATAAAGGGTATAGACCGATTAGTTTAACAGATTATGTTAGTGGAAATATTACAACTGAGATGGGATATACACCGATTGTGTTAACGTTTGATGATGGTAATTTGAATAATTATCGATATCTTGATGATGGTAGTTTGGATCCAAATTGTGCAGTTGGAATATTAGTGGAGTTTAATCGAACACATCCTGATTTCCCACTTGAAGCAACCTTCTTTATTACCAGTTCGACACCTTTTAAACAGTCTCAATATTCGAAAGAAAAAGTTGAGAAGTTGATTGAAATGGGGATGGATATTGGTAATCATTCTAAGGATCATATGAATTTTAAAGATGCGAGTCAAAAGGATATTGAAACACAATTAGGGTATCAAGCAGAGTACTTAGAAACATTTACGCCTGCTGGTTATAAAGTAAATACATTAGCACTTCCATATGGATCTAGACCTAAGAATAAAGATTTAGAGATCTATCTTCAAAAAGGAACGTATGAAGATTACTCTTATGAGAATATTGCGATATTAAATGTAGGATGGTTTCCTTCATTGTCTCCATATCATATTGATTTCAATCCATTGAGTTTACCCCGTGTAAGAGCGAGTGAAATGAATGTAGATAATGTTGGAATGTACAACTACTTAAGTTATTATGATGAGAATCCAAATGAGAAGTTTATATCAGATGGAAATCCAGATATTATTACAATCCCAGAAGAATTAGTGGATAAGTTAACGATAAATGAATCTAAAGAATTGTATACTTATCCAAGACAATAGAACGTGAGAGAGTTATGAAGAAAGTATTATTAAGTATTACACTAATAGGAATGATGTTATTTTCAGCGTGTTCAAAAGTTGATGAACCAGAGACACCAGTGGATGAAGGTCCTACTCAAGAAGAGTTAGATCAAGAAGCTTATCAAAAGAAAGTAGAAGAAAGAAGACTACTTGAAGAAGAACGAAAAGCTGAATTAGGTGAGTTTTATGTCCCATTACCATCGCTTGATGTGGATAATGAATTAGTAACAGTAGAAGCTAAGGCATTGTATATGACATCGAATGTAGCTGGATTTCCATTTAACTTAGAGGATATAGAATATTATAAAAACTATGTACTAGCTCTAAAGAATGGTGAATCATTTGATGAATCAAAATTAGACCAAGTTAATAAGTTAGAAAAAATATTAGGGATTGCGGAAGCGACTGAAATAAATGCCTTAGTCATCGATGTTAAAAATGATGAAGGTTTAGTTGCGTGGAAAAGTGATATTGAAATTGTGAATCGTGTAGGATCCAATTGGAATACTCCGATGAAGGATTTCGAACCATTAATGAATTATTTGAAGGAAAAAGAAATTTATACGATAGCTCGAATTGTCGCATTCAAAGATCCTTATTTTGCGAAGAATAATCCAGATCATGCGATTCAATTAAGTGCAGGTGGTGTATATCATGATAAATCTGGTTTCGCATGGGTCAATCCATTTGATGAGTATATTTGGAAGTATGTTGTATCTGTATCTCAAGAAGCCGCTTTAAGAGGATTTGATGAAATACAGTATGACTATGTTAGATTTCCGGATAATGCGAAGTATTATAATCCAATTACCTATTTCCCTGGAAGAAATGATCGTGATAAAGATGAAGCGATTAGAGACTTCTTATTGTTCGCTAGAGAAAAATTAGAACCATACAATGTGCATGTGTCAGCCGATGTATTTGGGGTAGTAACCCATTCATGGGATGATAAACCTGAAGATATCGGGCAAACATGGAGAATGGTTGCGAATAGCACTGAGTATATTTGTCCAATGATTTATCCAAGTCATTATGGATCTGGATTCTATGGATTTAATGTGCCTGATCAATATCCGTATGAAGTTGTACGCACTGCATTATTAGAAGCGCTTGAAAGAAATGCGGCACAACGTAATCCAGCGATTATACGATCATGGTACCAAGGTTTTACGGCTACTTGGGTTAAGGGTTATATTCCATATGAAGAAGATGCGATTGGTAAACAAATCGCTGCTGGCGTTGAACTTGGATTAAATGAATACATTATTTGGAATGCGTCCAATACTTACTATCCTCTCAGTTTCTTCTATGAAGACAAAGTAAATCCAAATGTCCGAATTGAAGGTGAAGATATTCTAGAAAGAACACCAGAAGAAGCGCTAAAAAGATTTTTAGATGCACAACTATTTAAACGTTACAGTCATCAATATTTACTAACACCAATGGATGATCGAGCTGATGATTATGATGAGTTCTCTAATGCATTAATTGAATCTGAATTCGTACTTAAAAATTATGAAATATTAAGTATTACTAAGAATGATGATGGAACACATACAGCACAAGTTAATGCGAAGTACAGTTCTATAAATGGGTCCGCAACACTTGAAAATGTGAGTTATACCATTGTGTTAGAAAAAGATGTTTATAAGATTAAACCCGTTGAATTAAATTGGATACAAGAATAGGACTTTCGTCCTATTTTTAATTATCTACATTGTATAAAACACGTAATGCCTCATCGACTGAAGTTAATCCTTGATTCAAAAACTCAATGACTTCATCTCTTAACATCTGCATTTTCTTTTCTATCGCATAAGCTCGTAATGTTTCCATACTTGCATTCTTAGAAATCAATTCTTCTAACTTTTGGTCAACCAATACAATTTCAAATGCGGCTAAACGACCTGAATATCCAGTGTGATTGCATTTATCACATCCTCTTCCTTTATAGACATGATCATAATCTACTCTTAATAATCGTTTTTCAGTTGGACTAAGTTCAACTTGTTCCTTACAATGAATGCAGTTCTTTTTAATTAAACGTTGCGCGATAACACAAACAAGAGATGAACCTACTTTGAAGGGTTCAATTCCCATATCCACTAAACGTACAACGGATGATAAGGCATCATTTGTATGGATAGTTGATAATACTAAATGTCCTGTGATAGCGGCTCTTATCGCAATCTCTGCCGTTTCTCCATCACGAATTTCACCTATCATAATAATGTCAGGATCTTGACGAAGAATTGACCTTAAACCAGCAGCGAAAGTTAATCCTGCTTTTTGGTTAACTTGTACTTGTGTAATTCCTTCAAACTTACGTTCAATTGGATCTTCAACTGTTTTAATAGCCTTACTTGGAACTGCAAGCTTAGACAAGATTGAATAAAGTGTAGTTGTTTTTCCACTACCAGTTGGACCAGTCACAAGAATGATTCCATGAGGAACTTTAATCGCCTTTTCAATGATTTCAAGTGTTTTTGGAGATAAGCCTAATCCGGACAATGAATATTCTATGTTTTGGTCTGCTCCAAGCAATCTTAAAACAATATTCTCGCCATAAGGAGTAGGAAGTGTAGAAACACGGATATCTATCTTTTTAAATTCATAATTAAATTGAAAACTTCCATCTTGTGGGATACGTTTTTCCGCAATATTAAGACCACTTATTATTTTAATACGTGTTGAAATCAACGAATGCATATCGTTATCAAAGTTGATATACTTTACTAAATCTCCATCAATTCTTAATCGAACTCGAGTATAGTTGGCCTCTGGCTCAATATGTATATCACTCGCATTTCGTTTATACGCTTCCATGATAAGATTATTAACAATCCTTACGATAGGTGATCCTTCCACATCGTTGTCATAAGTACCATCACTCGAATCTATTTGATTGACTCTTGTTTTATCTAAAATCTTTTTTGAATACAGTCGTTCTATCGTTGAATCGATTTCAACTTTCGGGGCAAGAATTGTTTGGATATTAATCCCAAGAATCATCCCAATATCCTCAACCGCATTTAAATTAAAAGGATTCGATGTCGCGAGTGTTAAAGTACCTTCATCCACTTTTAAAGGAGTCATTCGGTATTTACGCGCTAGATTCTCTGGAAATACTCGTATTGCGTCTGGACTTGTATTAAAAGATAGATTATCTAAATAGTCCATGCCTAGTGATTTAGCTAAGATTCGTAAGACATCTTTCTCTTTTGCGAATTTATGATCAATTAAAATATAAAAAGTAGCCTGACCCGTTTGTTTCTGAATCGCATTTACTTCTTCTAATTGTTCATAGGTAATAATTTTTTCTCTTAAGAGAAGTTCTTCCAAGGTCTGTGCCATAATAACTCCTTATCGTTAAGGTTTGATTGAAGGCTTTTGTAGAGAATAAACATCAAACTCTAAATTAGCACTACGGTCATCAAAGTTATAATCTGATTTAGATAATATAATACTCGTATCTGCTAAACTTAGTTCTTGAATTAATGCTTGATAATTCGTAAAACTAATATCCACTCGATAATTAATAATTGTTTTTAGTAAATCAGAACTTACAAGTTCTTCTTCACTCGTTTCAGTTATATTTTTTTCATATTCATCTAACAATATTTTAATCTTATAATTTAAAATCTCTTCTTCATCCTTTAAAACCTCAGGAATTACAACCTGTGTCAATGATGCTTGAAAATAGTTTATATTCGCATTAAATTCAACTAACAATGGATTTAAATAGGCTTCAAGATCTTCTGGTTTAAACTCATCAAAGAATAAACTAAATTTTTGATTCAGTAACTCACGAGTTTCTTTTTCTCTTTGAATAACCGCATCATATGTTGGAAGAGTAACCTCTGTAATCTCTTTTTGAAGTTGAAGTTCCTGAACGAGTGTTTCTTTTTCACTTAAATTTGTTTGAATTGGTAGATAAATAAATTGGTATATGACAAATAATCCAATAAATAATAGAAGCCATTTTAATAATAGTTTATCTTTGTCAGAAAGTTTCATATTATTCTAGCTCCTTTAGACTTAGGCTAATTGTGGATTTATAGATTCCACTCTGTTCATCTCTTTCATACTTTGAATAAGTAACATCTTTAAAGTAATTCTCATTTTTTAATAAGATGACATATTGATAAATCAAACTTGAATCCAGTGTCTCTATATCTATCTCAATCAAATTACTTGAATAACGTATTTCTTGGATTGAAATAGACTCAGAAGTCACATTTAAAATAGTTTGTATCATTTCTTGGTTGTATCGAGGGATTTTGTTAAGAACAGTTTGTATATGATTTAATTCTGTAAGTATTTCATTCATTTTGTTCGTATTGTTAGTGGAGACATTAATTTCTGCCATTTTCGATGATACAGATTCTTGAGATAAGTAAGCATTTATTTCATTAATGGTTTGATTTGCATTATTTGTCTTTATCACAAGTATGATTAATGTAGTAAGAATAAAATACGTTAATATTGCGAGTGTAGGAGAAAATAATGGATTGATTCTTTCGATAAAATCATGTTTCTTATTGATCTCAAGATATAAGCTCATTAAATTAATAGACTTAAATTTATCAGGTTTATACAACATGGATAAAGCGTAAAGAAGTTGTGGATCAGCTTCAGTCTTAAAATGAATCGATTTTGTAAGATCAATTAATTTCACTTCAATATTAAGATCTTGTTTAAATTGGTCTAAACTATCGTGATCTAAAGGAAATCCAATAAATTGGATTTGGTCTACTGTTTTAATTCGACCTTGTGCGATTGAAAATTGAATCATCTTTTCTATCGCATCTAAAACTAACATATAGTTATTTGATGTATCATTATCAAGATTTACTTTGGTGACTCGATGATAACTAAATTGACCACTTTCAAATAGGAATTGACGTATTTGTTTTGAAGAGATATCTACGATTACTGTATTAATAATTGGTTGAATAAATTGCATGTGTCGATTAAAGCGAATTAATCCATGATTACTGACATCGATTTTCTTAATATTTAATCCACATTTTTCGAAGAAGTTTAATATTTCGGTTAAATGATTGGTTTGTATCGCACTAATAAGAAGCTTTGATTGCTTAACATTCTCTAGTGTAATCTCACCGACCTGTGCGTAATCAATCAAATAATCTGAACTGAGGTTTAGTGCATTTACAAGTTCATGTTTAACAAGAGATTTTAAATATTTCTTATTTGTTTTAGGGGTTAAAATATCACGATATATGACAGAAGTTATACTTAAACACAATAAACAATCACGATCTTGACTGTAAAAATGGCGGATCGCATGGTGTACTTCTGACATCAAGTTAGAGTCTGTCATCAATGACTTATATCCATTTGGTATATCAATAGTTAAGTGATTTTGGACCTCAAAAAATGATTTTCGCTTTCGTGCTTTGATTAAAACAATTGAATTGTCTCTAAGTTCAATTATATTCATTCTTATCCTCCAATCTGATCATACATACCAAACATAGGTTGTATAACCGAAACGATAATTACACCAATAATGACTCCCATAAAAACTAACATAATCGGTTCAATTAAGGAGACCATTTTTTGAAGTGCATTTTCAGCTTCTCCATCAAAATAATCAGCTGTTTTAACGAGTATATCACCTAAAGTGCCCGTTTCTTCACCAACATTAATCATTGAACTTAACATAGGATCAAATATCTTCATATCTTCAATCGCTTTAGATATTAGTTCGCCTTGAGATACCTTCAACATCATCTCATCAAATAGACTTTCGATATATGTATTGTTTAGTATGCGTGCAGTAGAAGAAATCATTTCTAATGTCTGGATGCCACTTAAATAAAGAGATGCGAATGATCGGGCACAACGTGCTGAATAAATCGTTCGATTAAGTTTACCAATTATTGGTAGTTTCAATAACATATGATCAAATGAACGCTTTATGGTAGGTATCGTTAGTAAAAACTTGGTGCCTGTAATGAGAATCACAAAGAAAGCGATAATAAAGTACCAATAATTTATGATGAAATCACTAATGCCCATAACGAATCGAGTTAAAGGAGGGACTGCTTCTGGATCAAACATCTTTGTGATAGTAGGAAGTACAAAAGTCATAAGTAATAAAACAACTGCGACGGAGATTACAGCTAATATTATTGGATAAGTACTTGCGCTTTTTATTTTGTTTATGAGTCGTTGTTCCTTCTCAAAATGGGAAGACATTAAATTGAGTGATTTTTCTAATGTTCCTCCTATTTCACCAGCAGATACCATATTAATTAGAATATCTGGAAAAGCAGTTCCTTGTTTTGTCATAGCGTTTGATAAAGAATTTCCTCTTTGAATTTCTTGAGAAATATTCTTGTATGTTTTCTTAGCAAACGTATTAGTTGTGCTTTCTGTAATAATATTTATTCCCTTTATGATTGAAACGCCCGCATCAATCATAGAACTAAGTTGTCGAGTAAATATGATTAAATCAACTGTATTTAATGAATTTCTTTTTAATCGATTAATTTGTTTATAATCGATTAATGACAAATTTCTTTCTTTAAGTATTCCAAAAATATCACTCTCATGTTCAACTGCAATAACTTCACTTGAGCGTTTTCCTAATGTATCGATGTAATAGGTACGATAGAATTTCATACTAGTTTCCTATTATTCTTCCTTCAATAATCTCTGCATATCCAGGTACATAACTGGATGTCTCTGTGACAGGAAAGTCAATGGTGAAAGGGAATGTCTCTTTTTTTACCTCAATATAAGTAACCTTAGTTTGAGGGTTTGATATTCTAAATGTATTACCGACTAAAGAACCACTTAAAACGGCATTTGAGCTAATGACTATATCCGCAAATGGGGCATAAAACAAAACTTCATGTATCACTGAGTTTGAGGTAAAGTCTATTTTTTGACCTGCAGTCACAATATGACCTTTAAAATTTCCACTCTTAATAGCGATATTGACAAACTCACCTAATATACTTCCATAAAATATATGTTGGTTTTCAAAGGTTAAAGTTGGGTACGCACCATAATTTCCACTGGTCACATTGGATGTTTTAAGATAAAACAAGAATTTTGTATAATCAGGATTTTCATCTAAACAACTACCCACAACATTGCCACACACATTAAATTTTGGACCTAATGTCATTGTTCCACTACCATAGTC
>JAJZTY010000075.1 GCA_021847325.1 Bacillota bacterium | reverse complement strand
TTATCCTAGAACATTACCTCAAGCGGAAGCGTTTGAGGATATAGCGAAACAGATAGGTCGTCCTGTACAAGCGGTTATTAACCTAAAAGTACAATTAGATGATTTAGCTGAACGCGTAACAGGTCGGCGCGTATGTGAGAAATGTGGAGCAATCTTTCACATCAAAACGCAACCTTCAAAAGTTGAAGGCGTGTGTGATGTGTGTGGTGGAGTGCTTGTTCATCGTTCAGATGATACAGTACATCAATTAGGTGTACGACTCAAAGAACACGTTACATTAACTCAACCTGTATTAGATTTCTATGCAAAAAAAGGTTTAGTGTATGATATTGACGCTTCAAGATCAATTGAAAAAGTATTTGCGGATATTGATTCAATCTTGGAGAAGCTTCAATGATTACGCAAAAGTCAAAGCGTGAAATTGAACTCATGCGAAAAGCAGGAGAAATTGTTGCCTTAGCTCACCAAGCGGTAGCGAAAGCAATTAGACCTGGTATTACAACCTATGAGATTGATCAAATTGTAGAGAAAGTAATATTGGATAACCAGGCTACTCCTTCCTTTAAGGGATACAATGGATTTCCTTCCGCAACTTGTACATCAGTTAATGATGTTCTGGTTCATGGATTTCCAAGCAAACAAATTCTTAAAGAAGGTGACATAATATCCGTTGATATAGGCGCTTGTTATAAAGGTTATCATGGAGATAGTGCTTGGACATATGCTGTAGGTAAGGTTTCAAAAGAGGCTGAACACCTAATGTATGTGACTGAACAAAGTCTTTATGAAGGCTTAAAAATTGTCAAGGCAGGTGTACATTTGTCTGATGTGTCCAACACAATCGGGGAATATGTTTATTCCTTCGGTTATAGTGTACCGTACGAATATACCGGGCATGGCATCGGCGCAAGTCTACATGAAGATCCAGCTATTCCTAATTATGGTCCAAAGGGGAAGGGCCCCATCCTAAAGGCAGGAATGACCTTAGCGATTGAACCTATGGTTCATCGCGGAAAACCTTTCACCAAAGTTATGGATGATGACTGGACCGTCAAGACAAAAGATGGATCACTAGCAGCTCATTATGAACACACAGTTCTAGTGACAGAAGATGGGTGTGAAATCTTAACCACCATCTCAAAGGAGGAAACTTTACTGAATGGGTAAACAAGACGTTATAGAAATAGAAGGCGTAGTAGAGAAAGTTCTACCAAATGCGACCTTCGATGTGAAATTAACAAACGGGCATACGCTAAAAGCCCACGTTTCTGGTAAAATCCGCATGCATTACATTCGCATTTTACCAGGTGACCGCGTCACCGTTGAAATTTCGCCGTATGATTTAACACGTGGGAGAATTACATTTAGACACAAGTAGTGTCAAGGAGTGACAAGTATGAAAGTTAGACCATCAGTCAAACCCATATGCGACAAATGCCGAGTCATCAAACGTAAAGGTCGCGTAATGGTTATTTGTGAGAATCCGAAGCACAAACAACGTCAAGGATAATAGGAGGAACATAGAAACATGGCTCGTATAGCAGGTATTGATATTCCACGCGATAAACGTGTAGTAGTATCACTAACATATGTTTATGGAATCGGCCGTCCTTTGGCTGAAAAAATATTGGAAACAACACAAATTTCTGAAGATATCCGCGTTAAAGACTTGACAGATGACCAAGTCAACGCGATTCGTAAAGAAGTTGACAAAATTAAAGTAGAAGGTGACTTACGTCGTGAAATTAACCTTAACATCAAACGTTTGATGGAAATCGGTTCATATCGTGGATTACGTCATCGTAAAGGTTTGCCAGTTCGTGGACAAAGAACACGTACGAATGCTCGTACGCGTAAAGGACCACGTCGTACTGTGGCAAACAAGAAGAAATAGGAGGATTGAAACATGGCAACAAAACCAGCAACACGTAAACGTCGTGTACGTAAGAATGTCGCTCGCGGTGTAGCACACATTCATTCTACCTTCAACAACACAATCGTAACAATTACGGATGAACAAGGTAACGTTATTTCTTGGTCTAGTGCAGGTGCATTAGGTTATAAGGGATCACGTAAATCAACACCGTTCGCAGCTCAACAATGTTCAGAAGCTGCTGCTAAAGCAGCTGTTGATCACGGGATGCGTACAGTTGAAGTTTTAGTTAAGGGCGTGGGTCCAGGAAGAGAATCTGCAGTACGTAGTTTACAAACTGCAGGGTTAAACATTACTGTTATCAATGATGTTACACCAATTCCACATAACGGATGCCGTCCACCTAAACGTCCACGTGGTTAGGATTAAATGAGGAGGGACCGAAATGCAAAAATTTGAACGTGCACAATTTGAAATACAAGAATATGTAGAATCCAATCACTACGGAAAGTTTGAAATTCAACCTTTAGAACGTGGTTTTGGTACAACGATCGGCAATGCATTAAGAAGAGTGTTACTCTCCTCGTTACCGGGAGCAGCGGTTTATTCTGTCAAAATTGAAGGCGTATATCACGAATTCACCTCAATTCCTGGTGTCGTGGAAGATGTCACCAATATTATTCTAAATTTAAAAGACTTGATTCTAATGATCAATGATGATGAAACTTATACTCTACGCATTAATGCGAAGGGAAGTAAGGTTGTGACAGCTGGGGATATTGAATGTCCTGCAAATGTTGAGGTCTTAAATAAAGACTTAGTTATCGCTACATTAGAAGATGGTGCAATTCTTGAAATGGAAATGAAAGCAAAAAATGGCCGAGGCTATGTTTCTGCTGATCAAAATAAGAGCCTTCACCAAGGTGCATCTCAAGGAATTGGAACAATTTATACTGACTCTATCTATACTCCAATTAAACGTGTAAGCTACAATGTAGAACCTACTCGTGTTGGACAAGATGCTAAGTATGATAAATTAATTATGGAAGTTTGGACTAATGGTTCAATTACTCCACAATCATCAATTGCATTAGCAGCTCGTATCTTAACAGATCATTTGGATTTATTCAGTGATATTAATGATCAAGTTGCATCAATGGATTCTGTTATTAAGGAATCAACCAATGAAAATACTAATAAAGGTATGGTCATGATGATTGAAGACCTAGACTTATCTGTTCGCTCATACAATTGCTTGAAGCGTGCAGGGATTCAAACTGTGGACGAGCTAACACAACGCAGCGAAGATGAAATGATGCGTGTTCGTAACCTCGGTAAGAAGTCATTAAAAGAAGTAAAAGAAAAACTTATCGACATGGGCCTTGGCTTCAAGGTCTATGATTAAGGAGTGAAATAAGCACTATGGAAAATCGTAAATTTGGACGTAATGCCGATCACCGTGTAGCAATGTTGCGCAACTTGGCAACAAGTTTAATTGTTAACGGTAAGATTGAAACAACTGAAATGAAAGCAATGGATTTACGTTCTGTTGTGGATGAGTTAATCACCACTGCAAAACGCAATGATTTACATGCTCGTCGTCAAGTTGCGGCTTACTTAAGAGATGTCGTTGCTGACAAGAAAACGGGTCAAACAGCGCTACAAAAATTGTTTGATGAAATTGCACCAAAGTATGCTGACCGTAATGGTGGTTATACTCGTGTAATGAAAACAAGTGTTCGTCGTGGGGATGCAGCCCCTATGGCAACCATCGAGTTGGTATAGAAAACTGGGGAGCATCTGCTCCCCTTTCTTATTATGTTTGATATTGATAAACTTCGAGAAAGTGCAATTAAAGATAGAGTCCCGATTATGCAGGAATCGGGTATTTTGTATTGTAAGGAGTTTATTAAAGAAAAAAAGATTAAATCAATCTTAGAAATAGGGACCGCTGTAGGTTATTGGAGCATATGTATGGCTTCAATTGATAATGGAATTCAGATTACTACGATTGAGTATGATGAAGATCGTTACAAACAAGCAATCAATAACGTTAAGCTATCAAATAAAGAGGCTCAAATCAATTGTATTCATTTAGATGCGAAGGATTATGTGCCTAATCAAATGTTTGATCTTATTTTTCTAGATGGTCCTAAAGCACAACATAAGAATTATTTTAATCAATTTATATCTTACTTAAATCCAAATGGATATATTATTGTAGATAATATGTCATTTCATGGACATGTGGAAAATAGAGAAAATCTATCTCATCGTCGTGGATTACAGAAAATGGTTAATAAAATTGCAAAATTTCAAGATTGGATTATTAATCATCCTGATTATGTCACAATGGAACAAGATATTGCGGATGGAGTATTAGTCATATGGCGAAAATACCCAGAAGTAATAAGATATGATATGATTACAAAAGGAGAATAACATGAAAACACTATTTAAGTTAATTACTCTTTCTGCAGCAGCTGTTGTCGCATATAAAGTCTATGAAAAGAATAAGAAGAAAAAAGAAGAACAAGAAGTGAAAGAAGTTTATCTAAGTGAAACACCTGAACAAACGTTACCTGTTTTACAAGGTGAATCTAAATTAGAGAATACACTTATTCAAAGTTACAGAGTCCAATCAAAGGTTATGATGGATTCCTATCCATCAGATCATTCAATTGATATTGTTCATACTGTAACGTTTGAAACGTTAGAGAAATTAAATGAATTTTCTAATCTATTAAAACAATCTAATTTTAGTTTTAAAATTAACGATGATAATTTAAGCATTAACCTAAGAAGTACTATTAAAACTGATGTTCAAGAGGCATTTAATTCTATCATTAAAGTAGCTGAAATGAGTTTAGAGAATGGTGGTATTTATCAAGGATGGGTTTTTGAAAATCTTAAATAGAATGTGAGAACTATGAATCCAATTGAAGTTAAAGATTTAAATTTTTCTTATGATCAACATCTTGATGTCGTAAAAGACGTCTCTTTTACTGTGGAAAGAGGAAGTTATACGACATTGATTGGTCATAATGGAAGTGGAAAAAGTACAATTGCTAAATTAATTATTGGACTTCTTGAAAAAGAACAAGGGTCAATTTTGATTGATGGTGAAGAATTAAACAATGAAACAGTTGAATCGATTCGACGTAAAATCGGAATTGTATTTCAAAACCCAGATAATCAGTTTATTGGCGCAACCGTAAGAGATGATATAGCTTTTGGACTTGAGAATCATCAAGTTGATCCAAAGGATATGGATGCCATAATTGAAAAATATGCAGGTGAAGTGGGAATGATTGAATACTTAAATCATGAACCAACTCGCTTATCCGGTGGTCAAAAACAAAGAGTTGCGATTGCTGGAATCTTAGCTATGAAGCCTGAAATATTAATTCTTGATGAAGCGACTTCTATGTTGGATCCTGAAGGAAAAGAAGATATCAATTCTTTAGTTAAGCAATTACATAAAGAAAATAATATGACAATTCTTTCTATTACACATGATGTAGAAGAAGTTATGAAAAGTGATCATGTCATTGTTATGTATGAAGGAAGAATTGTAAAAGATGGACTTCCAAGTAAAATGATGTTAAATGAACAAGAATTAGTTCGTTTAAAATTGGATGCGCCGTATAGTGTTAAATTATCGAATGAATTATCGAAACTTGGAATTAAATTAAAGAATGCTGGAAATATGGAAGGAATGGTGGATGAATTATGCCAATTGCTTTTGAAAAAGTAAATTATATTTATGCGCCTAAAACACCATTTCAATATGAGGCATTAAAGTGTATTGATTTAGCGATTGAGTTAAATAAAATAACAGCAATCATTGGTCCAACAGGAAGTGGTAAAAGTACATTAGTTCAGCATTTAAATGCTTTATTAGTTCCTACTGATGGTACTGTTTATATTCTAGATCGTGAATTGAGTTCTAATCAAAAAAATAAAGATTTGAAATCATTGAGACAAAGAGTAGGATTAGTTTTTCAATTCCCTGAATATCAATTATTTGAAGAAACAATTCTAAAGGATGTCATGTTTGGACCTTTAAACTTTAAAATGACTGAAGAAGATGCTAGACAAAAATCAATGACAGCTCTTACTATGGTTGGATTAGATGAAAGTTTTTATGAACGTTCACCTTTGGATATTTCTGGTGGGCAAAAGCGTAGAGTAGCGATTGCTGGTATACTTGCGATTAATCCAGATGTATTAGTATTAGATGAACCAACGGCTGGATTAGATCCTCAAGGTGCTAAATCCATGATGGAATTGTTTGTCGAGTTAAATCGTAAGTATAAGAAAACAATTTTGATTGTTACTCATGATATGGATCATGTACTTAATTATTGTGATAACGTCGTTGTAATGAAAAAAGGTGAAGTTATAACACATCAACAAGTAAATGACTTCTTCTTTAAAGGTGATACTGTTAAAGAAATCGAAATGGCATTACCACAAAGACTTAGAGTTGTTGAGTCTTTACGTGAAAAAGGTTTTAAGTTGGACTCTAAAATTTCAAACTTAAAAGATTTAGCTAATGCGATTAAAAAGGAGATTAGCCATGAATAATATAGCTCTTGGTCGTTATCTACCTTTAGATTCAATTGTTCATAAAATGGATCCTCGCTATAAACTTGTTGCGATGTTAGTTTTGATGGTCGCAATATTTTTCCCGTCGGGTTATATTGGGTATGCTATTATTGGTTCATTTGTTTTATTTTCTTTATTGCTTGCTAAACTAAATATTAAAATGATATTACGAGCAATGAAACCAATGCTATTTATGTTAGTATTTTTAACTTTCGTAAATACACTTGTACTTAGAACAGGGTATGTTCTAATCGACTTGTTTGGATTTAAGGTATATAGTGATGCGATTTTCCAAACATTGTATATCACAATACGTTTGTTATTGATGATTATGGTTACAACGATTTTAACAGCGAGTACTAAGCCTCTTGATTTAACATTGGCAATTGAAGATTTGTTTAGTCCTTTAAAGCGTTTTGGATTCCCAGCACATGAAATTGCAATGATGATTTCAATTGCATTACGTTTTATTCCAACATTGATTGATGAAACCAATCGTATTATGAAAGCTCAAGCATCTCGTGGCGTTGATTTAAAAGAAGGAACATTTAAAGAAAAGATTATGGCTATTTTGTCCCTTATTGTTCCTCTGTTCGTATCAAGTTTCCAAAGAGCTGAAGAACTTGCGGATGCGATGGAAGCTAGAGGTTATATTCCTTCAGCAAAAAGAACTCGATATAAACAACTTAAACACACTATGAAAGATTGGGTTATGATGTTCTGTGTTATTTGTGTTCTTGGAAGTGTTATATGGATAAGTCTATAAAAAGAGTCTTGTGTACTGTGATGTATCATGGTGCGCATTATTCTGGTTGGCAAATTCAGGATGACAAAGTATCAGTACAATCTACCATACAATCTGTTTTAAGTCGTATGCATCATCATTCAGTTAAAATCGTTGGTTCAGGAAGAACAGATGCAGGTGTTCATGCGTTTGGACAGTGTTTTCATTTTGATACGGACCTTAACTTAAGTGAAGAACGTTGGGTTATCGCCATCAATAGTCAGTTACCAAAAGATATAAGAATTCTTGATGCACATTATGTTCACTCGAAGTTTCATGCTCGATATAGTGTCATTTCGAAAAGATATGATTATTTAATCTCTAAAGAAGAATCAAATCCTTTTAGTTATCAAACACACTTAAGTATTACCAAGAAATTAAATTATCATGCGATGAATCAAGCCATAAGTGTATTGGTAGGTACGCATGATTTTTCAAGTTTCTGTTCTAATTCAAAAGAAGAAATGCCTAATCAAGTTCGAACAATTATGCATTTTGAATGTTTAGATGAGGGAGAACAAATACGTTTTATTTTAATTGGTGATGGATTCTTGCGTTATATGGTAAGAATGTTAGTGGCCGTTGTTTTAGATGTTGGATTAGGTAAACTGAATGTCAAAGATGTACAAGAAATATTAGATAAGAAAGATAAACGAGCCTATAGTGGTATTGTTGATCCATGTGGATTATATTTAATGGAAGTTCATTATAAAGAGGATGAAGAATGATTAAGACGAATTATCATACACATACAACACGATGTAAACATGCGGAAGGATTAGATGAAGCGTATGTTTTAGCTGCAATCGAAGCAGGATTTAAAGAAATTGGATTTTCAGATCATGCACCATGGCCAAAACATCCTCTTGAACATCATCAAATTCGTATGGAGTTAAGTGAGTATAATGATTATGTACAATCAATTAAACGTCTTCAGAGACAATATGCTAATAAAATAAAGATTAATCTAGGTCTTGAAGCTGAGTATTATGCGGATCGTATGGATTTTATGAAGAAGATGTTAGAGGAGACTCCACTTGATTATTTAGTGTTTGGTAATCACTTTCATAATTTAGAGGCTAGAGGCCATTATTATGGCAATTATAGTGATACACATAACTTAGTTCAGCATTATAAAGAAGATTCATTAGCAGGGCTCAAAACAGGGTTATTTAGAATATTTGCACATCCTGATTTGTTTGTTCGTTCTATTAATAAATGGACGGATGAAATAGACCAGATGTGTCGTGAAATTATTTTATGTGCTAAAGAAATGAATGTTGTTTTGGAATATAATTTAGGGGGTATACGTAATTTCAGTCATTTAGAATATACCTTCCCATATAATAAGTTTTGGGAGATCGTTGCGGAGTTAAAGGCAGACGTTATCATTGGGATAGATGCGCATTCACCTCAAGATTTTTACGATACCAGATCTATTAAGAAA
>JAJZTY010000074.1 GCA_021847325.1 Bacillota bacterium | reverse complement strand
ATAAGGAGTTGAAATCTTGCCATTCAATTGTGAACTTAACACCAGCACGGTTCAAGCCTTTTGGCCATTCAGTACCGATTAGGTCAGTAATTGGGTTACCAGTAGTACCTAAGTGGTTGATTTGTAGAACTTCTTTGTTAGCATTGTAACGCCAGTAACCATCAGCTGCTTTAGTAGCATCCCAAGGAGTTACGCCGTCTGCTTCGAACTTCCATTCAGTAGCATCTAATAATTCATTAGCTTTGTCAACGTTGAATGTGTAGTTAACTAATGTAGATTCAACAACATCAGCTTGAGTAGTATACATCCATTGTGATAAGCCGTATTCACCATTAACCATAGCACCATATCCACCAAGGATATTAACTAAGAATGTATTACGGTCAATTAAGTAAGCAAGAGCCTGACGAACTTTGTTGTCTTTGGTTGGTCCAAAGTCATTTGCGAAAGCGATCATACCATAACCATTACGTTTGTAAGATACAACGTCAGCTTGGTCAGAAGCTTTAGCTTTTTCAATCTTAGCACCTTCAACAACACCAGCAACTAGGTCGATATCTCCAGAGATAACTAGGTCAACGTCAGTAGTTGGATCAACATACTTAACGATAACTGTAGCAACTTTAGCTTTTTCACCACGGTAGTCACCAGCATAGTTAGGGTTAACTTGAAGTGTAACAACGTCATTTTCGAATGATTCAAATGTGAAAGGACCAGAAGTTACAGATGGAGCAAAACGTTCAGTAGTAGCAACATGATTTGCAACAGCAGCAACATCACCCACTAAACTAGAACCATCTTCACCAATTGTTAGATCAGGAGCCCAAACAGCCATTGGAGAAGGTCCGAATGATGCATAAGCAACTTCATAGAAATAAGGTAGGAATTCAGCGCCGATTGTAACAGAGAACTCTAAGTCTCCTAACAATTTAACGCCTTCAAATACTTCAGTTTCGCCAGCATGGTATGCAGCGTAACCTAATAATGAATCACCTGTAGTATCGGAGTTACCAGCTTCAACCCATTCAGGGGATGCAGCAAATAAGATACCGAATACATAGTCTTTTGCAGTTACATCAGAACCGTCAGACCATTTTAATCCACTGTTTAATGTGAATTTGTATGTTTTGTTACCAGCGTCATCAACACTTGTTTCAACAGCTTTAACTACTGTTTCATCAAGTAAGAATTCACCACCAGGTGTAGTCGTATAAGTAGGCAATGCCCAAAGCATATCGCGTACGCTCTTATCGTATGAACTGTTTCCGAAACCGGCAATAAAGTCACCATTTAGTTTTGGCGTACCAACAATAAATGTTCCTTTTGCTTCAGTTGTAGAGCCACCAGTGGTTCCACATGCGGTTAAGGCAGAAACAGCAAGAAGAGCAACAGCTAATAATAATAAAATTCTCTTCATCTTTTCCTCCTATATAGTACAAGGTACTGTGTTTTAATTATAGATTGTGAAAAAACCACTGTCAATTCATTTATCACCCAAATTTCACAAATAATGAAATTTTTCGTAAATAGTTATGAAAATGTTTTCATTACTTCGTTAGGTACTTATCCATCCAACTTGTTATTTCATTTAAACGTACCATTCTAGCTTTTGGTTTCCCTGAACGTGATAATTCATGCGTTTCATTATGAAACATCACCATCTTAGTTTCGACCTTTTTATGTTTCAAAGCAGTCAATAATTGATACCCTTGTTCAACTGGACAACGATAATCCTTTGATGAATGAATAATCAAAGTAGGTGTTTTCATAGAACTAATGTACTTAAGTGGTGAATGAAACCATAGTTTCTCAAAATCCTTATCAGATTTGAATTCTGTACCACCTTGATCTAACGCAAAATAATATCCAATATCGGAAGTGCCATAGAAAGATAGCCAATTGCTAATCGAACGTTGAGTCGCTGCACATTTGAATCGATCAGTATGACCAATAATCCAGTTGGTCATAAAACCACCATAGGATCCACCAGTTACACCCATATTCTTAGTATCAATCGAATAATCTTCAATCACTTTATCCACGAAATCCATAATATCTTCATAATCTATTGTTCCATATTGACCACGTATATCCGAGAATTCATTTCCTTTACCATCAGAACCTCTTGGATTACAGTACGCCACGACAAATCCTTTATTAGCCCAAACTTGCATTTCATGGTAGTATACTTCTCCATAAACTGTTTTAGGTCCACCATGAATATCAAGGATTAATGGATACATTTTATTAGAATCATAATCTTCAGGAAGTAGCACCCATCCATCTACAGAGTGAGTTTTCTTATCAACAGAACATTTTATTGGTTTTGCACGATAAACACCTTCAAACACATGACTGTTAAAATCAGTAACTGAAACTAATTGATCATTTTCTAACTTCACTATGTCTTGTGCATCTTGATTGAATAAGCCATTTAGATAGAGTTGATTATCAATAAACGCAAATCCATCAATAGAACCTTGCGCATCATATGTAAATTTTACATTACCATTTTCATCTAACATAAGTAATCTTGAATGATCTTCTACTGTCAATGTAAGATACACTACATCATTAATAACTTGAAGTAATTCTGAACCTTGTAAACGAATATCTGAACCGATAGAGTTTCCAATGGAATAGAACGGATCATATATTTGATTGAACTTACCATTCTCAAATTTATATATTCTTTGGTTTTCATTTAAACCCAATATTTTGCTATTATGTGCTAATACTAAAATAGATTGACCCACTAACTTAAATCCATAGAGTAAGTATTTCTCATGACTTAATTGCTTAACACTAAAACCATCCAAGTTAATAGAGTATAATTCTGAATCCAACTTTTCAACCATCTTAAATGTTTGGCCAATTAATAGAATCTGATTATTCTTCTCATCTATTTCATACTGAGCCACATTAAAATTCTTATCTGTTAGGGCTGTTAGTTTGTTCTCCAATTCATCATAAAGAAATAAGCGATTTCTTGAATACACAGTAAAATCAGAACCATTTGAATAAAATGGAATTTCATTGATTTCAGTATAAAACTCATTCTCTTTTTGTGAAGACGCATGTTTCTCTAGTTTCTCCTCTGATTCTTGATATAAGTTAGGAAATCTTAAATCACACGATGCGCATAAAATATACTTCTTATCCGATAATTTCTTAATTGAACTTACGGCCAAAGGGATTGTAAATGCCTTAATCGCTTCACCTCCAAAAACAGAAATCTTAAAGAAATCAGTTTTTGGATAAGTCGTTTCTTCTTTTAATCGATTGGATGAGAATAAGATTGTTTCATCATCTAACCAAATAGAATAAGATTCTTGGTTCATTCCTGTTAATTGAAAAAATCGTGAATCATCTTTAACCCAAATATTACTTTCATACTTATCCTTTTTTAGGTTTGTTGATGTGACTGAAAATGAAAAACGTTTCTGATTTGGACTTGTTTTTAAGTTCCCAATAAATTTAAACTTCAACCAATAATCAAGTGTAATCTTTTCCATAGCTCTCCTTTTTAAAAAGCCCAATAGGGCTTATTTACTTCCTTCTAGTTCAATTTGATTCGTTAATTCTTCAATTTGATCAATCATATTAGAAATGAAATGAATTGTTTCCCTTAATGGAGCTTCTGTGGTAATATCCACATCCACCATTTTTGCGAGTTCAACAGGTGTTTTTGTACCACCCGCTTTTAAAACATCTAACCACTTCGAAATTAATGATTCATCTTTTATTAGATTTTGACTTACAACAGTCGCAACTGTCAATCCAGCACTATAGGTATATGGATATAATCCCATGTAATAATGAGGTTGTCTCATCCAAGTTAACTCTGCCCCATCATTGATTTCGACCGCATCTCCCCAGAACTGAGTTAAAACATCTTTCTTAATTTGACTTAAACGAGCTGCCACAACTGATTGACCTTGATCAACTAATCGGTATACTTCTCTTTGATAAGCTGCTTCAAGTAAGTGAGTCACAAAGTTATGATAATATGTACGACTTACCATACTGGATAATACCCAACGTTTTAATCGAGGATCATCACTTGTTTTCATTAGATAGTTTGCCATTAACATTTCATTCATTGTGGATGGTGCTTCAATGAAATAAAGAGATGGTCTTGTATTCAAAATATTTTGATGTTCATTGGCTAAATAGAAATGACCTGCATGCCCCAACTCATGTGCTAATACAAAACACTCTCTCATTCTTTCTGTCCAACTTATTAGTATGAATGGATGTGAACCATAAGGTGAACTACAGAATGCACCTGTGCTCTTTCCTGTATTTTGTACAAAATCTATCCAACGCTCATCAAAAGCACGATGAATCATTTTTGAATAATCTTCACCTAATACAGATAAACCTTTTAAGATATAATCCTTTGCCTCATTAACAGTAATTGCAGGTTCAAACGTTGGATCAACAGAAATCTTTAAATCCGCAAATGTCATTTTATCTAGCTTATAAATACGTTGTAACAATTTCGCATATTTACGCATTGGAGCAGCCAATTCACTCATGATCACATCAATTTGACGATTGTATAAATCCTGATCAACTTTTTGATCAAACAAGAGTGAATCGATGACGGATGGAAACCCTCTTAAATCAGATAATACTTTTTCTTTTTGAACTTGAGTTTGATAGGCTGACGCAATTGTATTTTGGTAATTTGCTAGTTGTTTGCTGAAAGCATCAAAAGCCGTTCTTCTTAAAACTGTATTAGACTCATATTCCCATTCGCCTTCAAATAAAACAAAGCTTAATGGATTTTCTTTCCCATCAACGTTAAATGGCTCAAACTTTAAGTCAGATAACTTCGCTTGATTATAGATGAAATAAGGAGCCTCTAACGTTGGACTTAACGCAGCTAAAGTCTTCTCAACTTCAGGATGCAGTAAGTGTGATTTAAAACGAAGAATATCTTCTAGAAAATACGCATTATCTGGACTTGATACAATTGCTTCTTGAATAATCTCTTCAGAATTAAAACTAATCTCATTCTCTATAAAACTGAGTAAACTACCAACTTGAGCAGATATAGATCTAAAATTCATCATCCGTTGAAGATTTTCACCATTTCCCTGATCCACTGACACAGACAAACTTGAATAGGTCCCAACTAAAACCATCAACTTACTAACTTCTTTTAACTCATTGATGCACGCATTAATGCTCTCTGCACTTACAATCTTACCTTTATAGGTTTCATTTAAAGATTTTGCCTTTGGTACAATTAAGCTTAATGTTTCATTATACGCATTCACATCCTTAAATATTGCGCTTAAATCCCATGTATAATTCACATCCACTTCTGATCTCTTCAATATTTCTTTTGGCATATTACCCTCCTATATCTTTCGATTATATACCATCGCAATTGATACTCGATTCTTTAAAACAATAAATACAAACGCTAATAAAGACATAATATTCATTCCTAAAACAATATACTGATAATCAAATAACTCACCTAAATAACCTGACAATAATCGTCCAATTAACATACCAATAGTCGTCATAATATGGAATATACCATTTACACGACCACGTTTTTCTGTAGGTACATAACTTTGAACTGCAGACATTCGGATATTATAGGAATTAATCGATAAGATTCCTATAATAAATTGAATGATTATCATTGAAGTATAATTTAAGAATAAGAATGATCCATTTAGAAAGTTTAAACTAAAATATACAATAGCCGCAATTAAGAAGCGTTTTTCTGGTTTGATCTTAGAAACATAATGTAACATACCACCAAACATTCTTCCAGCCGTCGCACAAGAAACCAATAAAGCATATTGTGTCACATCTAAGTTTGGACTATTCTCAAAGAAAGGATATAAGAGTACATCAATTGCTTGTCCTGCCATTTGAAGAAAAAAGAAGAATACAAACACACTTAATATACCTTGTTCACTCTTTAAATAATCAATTCCCTCTTTGACCATTCCTTTAAAATCAAAAGATTGTGCTTGATGATGTTGAACAGATTTCTCATCAATTCGAATCTGAGTCTCAAAACATGCCGCAATAAATAATAAAACAGCTTCGAGTAAAAATATGAAAGATACACCATACTTCTCAAAAATAAGTGCCGCAACTGGAAACATAATCGTATTTACAGTTGGGTAAATTAGTGAACTTATGGCATATCCCTTTTGGATTTGCCCTTCAGGAATTAGCTCAGGAAAGAAGCTTTCATATGTAATACTGTAGATTACACCATTAATACTAACAACTAAAGCGACAATTAAATAAAAGGTATAATCAAAGAAACCGTCACGTGTAATATATGCAATAATCATAAACATAATTGACATAAGAAAATCTGAACAATAAATTATCTTACGTCGAGGAAATCGGTCGATTAAAGGACCAATAAACAAAGGTAATACAAAATTAGGAATCATTGATACTGCCGCAAAGATTGCTGTTAATAAGGTTGAAGATGTTTTATTATAAATCAAAACACTTAACGCAAAGTTTAATCCAACACCACCTACAGCGGATATCACCGTTCCCCAAGTAATAATCGTAAAATTTTTAGACCATAAAGAATTTTTCATCATTGACTCCATTTAAAACTAAGACTGACTTTCTATCATACGTGCATAAATCTCTTCTGTATCATGACTTAATCGTACCCCATTGTTTTCCACAACGAATATTTTGTCGTACTTTTCGAGATGATCTTTAAAGATAATATGACTAACATTAATAATTGTTTTATTTAAGCTTAATAAATCTTTTTCGATATCATGCGCTATGGATTGTTCAAGATTCGCAAAAATCTCATCACATAGAATGACATCCGTATTTAAACAAATAGCACGCGCTAACATTAGTCGAGCTCTTTGTCCTCCTGATACATTTGAACCATTGTTCTTGAGTTTCATATCTAAACTTAATTGGGAAAGTCCTACTCTTTGAAGTGCATTCACTAGAATGCATTCATCTAAGTTTTGATATAAACTTAAATTCTCTTTGACTGTACCATTGAATATGAAACCAATTTGATCAACTGATGCAAATAAACCATAATAGTCAATAGGTACAATTTCAAAGATGTTAATATGATCGAGTTTTACAACCCCTTGTTTTGGTGTAATCGATTGACGTATCGTTTTTAGTATTGTACTTTTACCCGCTCCACTATGCCCAACAATAAGTACTTTTTCACCATAGTTTATGGTTAAATCAACTTCTTTGAGTATAGCCTCATCATCTTCATACCCTAAATCACATGATTCGAATTGTAACTTCTCAAACTGAGTCACATGATATGGTCTTTGATAAATAGGTCGAGTTAGATTCACGACAAACTCATGTAATACTTGTTGGATCCCTTTCATCTGTGAAATGATAGGTGAGAACTCTTGAAGAGGCCACATAATATTCCCAAAACTTGACACAATAACAATCAAGCTTCCTAGACTAACATTTGTCGACTTCGCATATAAAATACCTGAAGTAATTAAACCAAATAGAATAAATGTTTGTACAAATGAATTAAACGCATCAATTTGAGTCGTTTTTACATCAACAGAATAATTATCGTTTTGTACATTTACAGCCCTTTTATAGAATGCTTCATAGCGATTCTTCAAGAGTTGGTGTTGCTTAATTATTTCAAACCCATTTAAGGTTTCATTTATGAAATCAGTATACTGCTGTAAAGACTCTGATTTCTTTTTTTCCGTCTTCTGTACTGGCTTGCTAGTTTTAGATGATAGGAATACGAATACTAATAATAAGATAAACGCAATCACAACTAAGTAAATATTCACAGTCGCAATCAAAACAACAGCCATTAAGAAATGTAAAACCATTTCAACCATCTTTAACAAATTCTTTAAATACTTGTCTTCATAACGATCAAAATCATTGGTAAGATTCGATAAATACTTTGATGTTTGATCTTTTTGAAGTTGAGTAATATCTTGATCGAGTAGTTGATCAATATATTGACGCTTCATAAGATTTAAGCTCTTATTCAAATAAACTGATTTTAAATTTGTGTAAATTAAATTGATTACTAAGTTGATACCTAAAATAACGATCATGATTTTAGCAATTTCAAACATATCATCAATACGCTTTTCTAAACCATAATCCGTAATAAAGCGCATTAAATATATACTATAACCATTTAGACTCACAGAAATTGTCATAAACAAAGTTACAACAACTAACCAAGGAATCGATCCATATCTTACTTTTTTCATCGATTTACCCCTTTTTCTAATGCGATTATCTTATTAAATCGGGATGACAAATAATCAATATGACGGTGTGACACACAGATAATTGTTTTATCAAGATTTAAAAGCGTCTCATAAATCTTTAAAGATGTTTGATCATCTAAACTAGCCGAAGGTTCATCCACAAACAAAATATCTCGATCATGATATAACTCTCGAGCAATACTTATTCTCTGTCTTTGACCACCAGAAATATTAGTTCCATCTTGTTCAAGAATATGATTTTCTTTTAATTCTAACGTTTCTACCCAATCATATAGTGCCGAATCTATTAAACATTGTTTAAACTTCTCTTCATTGAAGTCCATATTTAAAATAATGTTATATTTGATAGAATCATTAAACATAAAATGATTTTGTCGTACATAACCTGTATGTTTTAAGAAATCATCACGATTTATATCCTTAAGTTCAATTCCATCAACAAGAATCTCACCTTGATAGGAAGAAAGATTCTTAGATAAGCAATCCAGTAAAGTTGTTTTACCCACCCCTGATGGACCAGTCATTAAAATCTTATCGCCTACATTAATATTAAAATTCATATTATTCAGAATATTCTTTTCACCATAATTAAAG
>JAJZTY010000073.1 GCA_021847325.1 Bacillota bacterium | reverse complement strand
TGGGAAAGAAAATGTGGAGAACGAACTGTTTCTCATCGCAATCGGTCTCAATCTCATGAAATATCACGCTAAGAAGATGCGTAAGAAATTAAACTAAGTCACTCAAAATCTTAAAAGTTCTTTTTAATTCGTCTATTTTTCGATAGACAGTGTTAAAATATGCGACTTTATCCTTCTTAACCAAAGAAAAAGAAGCGGTAACGCTTCCGAATCATTAATTGTCTTTTTGACCAACTAATTATTCTATTTCGTTACAGCCTCTTATTTTTTATCCAAAATTTAACATCAACCAAGCTGGTTTTAAGATCATTAATAATCCTAAGATTACCATTAAGATCCCACCAATTAAATGTGCATTACGCGCATATTTAGTAGAAATACCTGTTATCTCTGCCGTTTTCATCGCAATCACAAACACAATGATATCATCTAACATAAACATAGCTAAGTAGAGTAATAAATAAAGTATGTACTGTGTTTGACTTAAGTCATTTAACGTTAGTATTTGGGTAAACAACACAGGTAGTCCAGCTGAACAAATTAGTTCGACTAAATTAACTGAAACTGCTAGAACCACAATACCAACGGCAGCTAATGCGAATACAGGTTGTGAGTAAATCGCTTTTAAACGATCTCGTATTTTTAATCGTTTAGATTCATCCACAACTTCACATCCAGGTTCCATTTGAGTGTATCGATGGATGTTAAATACGCCTCCACCAATACTGATACCTCCAATTAACCAACGAATGTATATCAATGTCCCAAATAAAATCGTAATATTCAACCAACTTAACATAAAGAAGAAATACATTACGGCTGTCGTTATTAGGAATAAACCACCTAATAACCATTTTTTCCATTGTTCTTCCAAGTGAAATAACATGCTTATTAAGAGTAATAACACCCACATCGCACATGGATTAAATCCATCTATTCCACCTAATACAATCGCAAGTAAAGGTAATGAAATGCTTTTCGCATCCACTTCTCCAAAGAATGGAAGACTTACTTTAGTATTCTCATTAATGATATCCACACCTTGACCAGGTTCGACAAGACCCAACATCTCCCCTACGACATCTCGAACATTATTATCTCGTACGAATTGGATAGCCTCTTCAATGGTTTTTTCTGTGGATCCTTCTTTGAAACCAACAATAACTTCTCTTCCAATTATCAAGGTTGGCGTACTATTTATTGGTTGGTTTAGTAATTCACCCACATCTTTGGATAATTTTTGATTTGCTTGATCAAACGCAATTTCATACTTATGTAAAACTAGATTCGTATCTTCTTCAACAAGTTTCTCTAGATATTCTGTTTCAAGAGCACAAGTTGAACATCCTTCCGCATGAAAATAATAAAGATTTACGACACGTTCACTCGCAGATACATTCGTAAATCCAAAAACAATTAATAATAATGAAATAATAACCGTTAATTTAAATCGCATTCTGAATTTCCTTTTCTAATTCATCTATATTCTTTTCACCAACAAATCGTTTGATACATTGATTATCTTGATAAATGAAATAAACGGGTAGTACTTTACCTATTTCAAGACCTTTACATTTTTCTTCTTCAAAATCGATATCGATAAATTCAAACTCTAGATCATGTGTCTTTTGATATTCTTTGATTCTTTTTTTCATCAATAAACAAGCATGACACCAAGCTGCAGTTAGCACTTTAACTTTCATGAACAATCCTTTCTATCACAGATACTAAGGTATCAATCTCTGATTGAGTACTTAGATGAGATAAACTAATTCGGTATGAGCTTTGAGCTCTTTGTTTATCTTTTGTGATCGCAAAAACAGAGTTGGAGAATTCTTCCTGACCACTACATGCGCTTTTTGAACTGAGATAACAATCTTCATTTGAAAAGACTTCGAGTATTTCTTCAGGTCTTGTATCAAGTATACTCACATTCACGATAAAAGGAATAGAATAATGATTTGAATTTATAACAACTCGGTCTAAATGAGATACTTTTTTGATTAGATAATCTTTTAACTGACTTACATATGTAAAACGATCTTCATACGTTTCATAAGCTATTTGAAGTGCCTTAGATAATGCACAGACAAGTGCAGTTTGTGGAGTCGATGCACGATAAGCCGTAATACTATGACCCCCATGTAATAATGGAATTAATCCCACATTTTCTTTTTTTATTAAACCTGCGACTCCTTTTGGGCCATATATTTTATGAGCAGAAAAAGACGCATAGTCCACATTACTTAAATCAAATTTTGATTTTCCAACTGCTTGTGTGATATCACTATGAAATAGTACTTGATGTTTATGGCATAATTGCCCGATTTCTTCGATGGGTTGTCTAATCCCTGTTTCACTATCAACAGCGATAAGTGTGACAAGTAGAGTGTCTTCTCTTAATAGAGATTCAAGATGCTTTAAATCAAATCGTCCATTTTCGTCTAAATTCACAAAATCGATTTCATATCCTTGATGTTCAAGGAATGAGATAGCACCTATGATTGACGCATGTTCTATGGATGATGAAATGATGTGTTTCTTATTTGGATATTTTAACGCAACACCTTTTAAGACTGTATTATTGGATTCAACGGCAGAGGACGTAATAATAAGTTCATTGGGTTGAATCCCTAATAGATTTGACATAATCCCTAATTGTTCATCAATGACTCTTTGTGTTTTTTGCCCTAATGCATGACTTGAATTCGCATTCGCAAAAAATTCACGCTCATATCGTGTATATATTTCAAGCACATCAGGATGTATAGGTGTTGTCGCACTGTAGTCAAAATAAATCATAATTATTGCTCGATAAGTACTGCAGTACCGCTTACGGTTACCATTAACATATTATTAGCTTGGCCTAATACTTCATAATCAATATCAACCCCAACAACCGCATTAGCACCAAGTGCTAAGGCACGGGATTGCATTTCTCTTAGTGCTGTTTCGCGTGCTTCAATGAGTTCACTTTCATATGAACCTGAACGACCACCAAAAATATTGGTTAATCCAGCCGCGAAATCCTTCACAAAATCGACACCTGATATAACTTCTCCTACAACAATTCCTTTATACGCTAAAATCTTTTTGCCTTCAATGTTTGGGGTTGTGCTGAGTATCACACTGTTTCCTTTCATAGCTCTTGAGTTGTTTATTGAGCTGTTTTATGTAAGTTAATTGAACACGATATCCTTCTTTTTCTTCGTAGATGGATTGTATCGTATACATTTTTTTAATATGGTCTAAGATATGCACTTCATCATAAGGAATGATTAATTCTGTTACAGGACGAATATCTCGTATCTTCTTTGTAATGAGATCGATTAAGATATTCATATTCATATCCTGAGTAACACTGATATTTAATCCTTCTCTTTCTCTTATATCCATTTTATTCTTTATTTCAATTCTTGGTGTATTTTCACATCCTAAATCTTTTAATGTGTTTAACGTAACGTCTCTTTCACCTTCCATATTATCACTTGATCCATCTAATACATGTAATATGAGATCTGCTTCTTTAACGATTTCTAAGGTTGATCTAAACGCTTTTACTAAGTGATGAGGTAATCGACTTACAAATCCTACGGTATCGATTAATATGATTGGATATCCATCCAGTACGATATTTCGTGAAGATGTTTCTAGACTTTCAAATAATCGATCGTGTGCACTCACTTTTTTATCGGGTGTTGAATAGTGTTCCATAAACCAATTTAATAAGGAACTTTTACCCGCATTCGTATAACCTACTAACGCAATGGTAAGTGCATCTTTCTTATTTCGCTTGTTTCGTTGAGTTACACGCTGTTTCTCTATTAAATCGAGTTCTTGTTCAGCTTTATATAAAGAACGCGTCATTGTCCTTTGACGAAGTGCTAGAGCTTGTTCACCACTTCCTCTGTTTTTAACTCCCCCACCTTGTTCACGTCCAGATGAATGGTGGTTTAACTTAACTCTAGGTAATAAATAATTTAATCGAGCAACCTCAACTTGTAGCTTTGATTCTTTTTGTTTAGCTCGTTTTTCAAATATTTCTAATATAAGTTGCGTTCGATCAATAACATTTGTATCTAAGTATTCAGATAGATTGCGATACTGTGATGGACTTAAGGCATCGTTGCACACAACCCCATCTGCTTCTAGATTTATGAGTGCTGTTTTGACTTCATCTAACTTACCTTTTTTAAGATAAAAAGGATTATTATTTAGTGTAGCCTGTTCAAGCCTAAAAACAAGCTCTAAATCAGATGCCTGCATTAATCGCATGGTTTCTTGCATAGAACTCTCAAAATCTAGATCTTGACGTTCTTTTACTCCAATCAAAATATATTTATTCAATGACCTTCCACTCCAGCTCTAAATCAACATCAAACATATCTTTAACACTCTTTTGACAGAGTTCAATTAAATCAAACACATCCTTTGTGCTCGCATGATTTACATTAACGATAAATCCAGGATGTTTAAATGAAAGCTCTGCACCACCAATTCGTTTACCACGGAGACCACAAGCTTCAAATAATTTCCAAACAAACAACCACTCTCCATCTTTTTTAGGACGTTTGAATACCGATCCAGCATTTGGATAATTACGCGGTTGTTTACGATATCGCTCACGTTTGTAATTCAGTACTTTCTCTAAATTCTCTAAATCATCACCACCCATATTCTTTAATCCACACGATAATACAATATCTGTAGACTTGAATTTCGCATGACGATAGGTAAAGAAACCTTCCTCAGGGTTAATTCTTTTTACTTCATTTAATTCTGTATCATACACATCAACCCAATTGACATATTGACCAATAGTAAATTCGTATTGACCAGCATTCATAATAAGGGCACCACCAACTGTACCTGGAATATCTTCCGCAAACGCATAGCCTTCAATGGAATGCTCAATCGCAAACCATGCTAATGATGATAAGCTAGCTCCTGCTTCACATACGATTTCATCATTTTCAATATGAATATCATCCATTAAACTTGTGATGATAAAAACATATTCATCTTCATATCGTTCTTTCTTAAGAAGGATATTACTCCCCTTACCTATAATGATTCTTTTTGAATTATGAGTTGTATTTAAGACTTCGATTAACCCTTGCTTGTTTAAAGGAAAATAAACAACATTAGCGTATGATTCTAATTGAAGTGTGTTGTATTTTTTTAATGGGACATCATTTAATTTTATTGAGTTTTGCATAGTTATTTGATTCTAATGTATTTATGAGTAATATTGGGATTCGATGTTTTACGAGATTGAATCTCAAATTGTTTAAGTGATGAGACAAGCGGTGTTAGCTTTTGAAAGCCATAGTTACGTGTATCAAAATCTGGATTTCGTTTACTTAAGATACTACCAACTTCTCCTAAGAAAGCCCAACCATCATCATCAGAGTTTTCGTTTATGATTATTTTTAATGTATCTATTAAAGTTTGATTATCAATCTTACCCGTATTCCCATTCTTTATTGGAGTTGGTTCAACAGCTTGTAAGAGTACTTCTAGATATTTAAATTTTTCACACGCTGAGATAAATGGAACAGGTGTTTTCTTTTCTCCCATTCCTAATACATATTTCCCAGCTTCTCTTAATCGTGAAGCGAGTCGTGTGAAATCACTATCGGAAGATACGATACAGAATCCATCAACTTGTCCAGAATATAAGATATCCATCGCATCGATAATAAGTGCCGCATCTGTCGCATTCTTTCCTATTGTGTAGGAATACTGTTGAATGGGAGAAATTGAATAGTTGAGTAACACATTCTTCCATTGCCCTAATTGCGGTTTAGTCCAATCTCCATAGATTCGTTTATACGTTGCGGTCCCATGATTATTGACTTCATCGAAGATAACTTTAACATACTTATCAGAAACGTTATCCGCATCAATTAATACGGCAATCTTTAAGTCTTTTTCCATAGTTTATCCTTTTATTGTTTTCTTTATTATAACATCATCTTGGCATAAATCCTGTATGACGACAGAAGCTAAGAGTAATCCAGCACTTGCAGGCACAAAAATCATACTACCTACGATTACTTTATTGGTTTCTTCGTTATAATAACCAGCTTGCGCTTCTTCTTTGGAAAAAACGACTTTTATATTCTTTAATCCCTCTTTTTTTGCTAAAATACGAACTTTCTTCGCAAGAGGACAGATCGATGTTTGGTATAAGCGCGAAACACATAATTGAGTCGGATCAAATTTTCTTCCAGTACCAAGGGACATAATAAGAGGTACCTGGTAATTTTCGCATTGTCTCATTATTTCAAGTTTAGAGTTTACTGAGTCAATCGCATCTACGACGTAATCAAATGATGTAAAGTCTAAAGTACTATTTGAATCAAAGAAGATAGGATAGGTATGTACAATCACATCTTTATGAATCGATATGATACGTTTCTTTAATTCTTCAACTTTCAGTTCACCAATATTGGATGAATTTGTCATCAGTTGTCGATTTAGGTTACTGATGTCTATTTTATCAAAGTCTACTAAGGTTATTTCTTTTACACCAGATCGAATGAGACCTTCTACGACAAAAGATCCTACACCACCACATCCAAATACACAGATATGGGATAAATTTATTTTTTTAAGTTTTTCTTCTCCGATTAAATATTGAATACGAATAAGGGGATTATCTTGCATTTTTAACCTTCTTTCTATAAAATAGGCTCGTTAAAGGAAACAATATATGAAACTATCAATGACCTCGTTTGTAAAAGTTGCGCTTATTGCCGCATTATATAGTACTGTCAGCTTAGTATTAGCTCCATTTAGTTTTGGAAATATACAAGTACGAGTTGCGGAAGGACTAACATTACTTCCTTTATTATCTCCACTTCCTATTTTAGGTTTAACTTTAGGATGTTTCATCACGAACTTTATTGGGGTTGTGATGGGAGTTAATATTCTTGGTATGATGGATGTGTTTATTGGCACTATCGCTACACTCATTGCGGCAGTATTAACGTATTACTTCAGAAATGTAAAGATTAAAGGGTTTCCACTATTATCGACTCTTATGCCTATTGTGATTAATGCGATTATCATAGGGGCAGAATTAGCGTATGTTTTTGCGCCAGAATTTACATTTACATATTTCTTGATTTTTGCGCTAGAAGTTGGGATTGGACAAACAATCGCTGTTTATCTTGTTGGCTTACCTATATTAAACGCATTAAAGAAACGTAATATTAGTTTAGATTAAGCACTCTTCTTTTGAATACGTCCTACGAACTTTGAAGAAACTGTTCTTGGCACAAACTTTAGTAACACTCTTAAACTATGATTACTCAAACCCACTAATGAAATGGGTTTGTTTTTATTTAGATCAGATATTCCTTTTTGAACTACAGGTAAAGAATCCATCATAAAACGATCAAACATTTTATTCTCTTTTTCTGAGTTTGCCACATCAAAGAATTCTGTTTTTGTAGGTCCTGGACATAATACAGATACTTTTATATTGTGTTCCTTTAATTCTTCATGTAAGGCAATACTGTAATTTAATACATATGCTTTTGTGGCATAGTATTCAGCCATATATGGTCCAGCCACAAAGCCAGCAATTGATCCAACATTTAGAATTTCACCTGTTTTGTGTTCAATCATATTGGGTAATACTTTATGTGTTAAAAGCGTCAATGCTTCTATATTGACAGATATCATTGATTTGATATGAGTTTCTTTCATATCCACAAATGAACCTGAGTAACCAAATCCTGCATTATTTATTAATCGATGAATAAAAATGTCTTTATCAAGCTGTTCAAAAAATTGATCAATGTTTATATTATCATTTAAATCCAAAGAGTAAACTAATACATTTACATCATATTGAGATTCTATTTCTGATTTAACTTGATTTAATCGATCAATACGACGAGCAACCAATATAAGGTTTTCTTTATTTGAAGCATACTCTTTTGCGAAATCTATTCCTAAACCACTTGATGCGCCTGTTATTAATGTGTATTTTTTCATATTCATTCCACTCTTTCTTTTTGATTTTATCATATTTTACAATTCTATATATGAGGTTATTATTGTCATAATAGTGTTTTGATGATAAAATTATTTCTTGTTAGAGGTGACTATGAAAGAAATTGCGTTAGGTTTATTTATATTAACTTATGTGTTGTTGTTATCGTTTCCAGCAAAACGTTGGTTAATCGCTTTTGTGTCTGCTGTTGTATTTGTTATTCTTGGTATTTTACCTTTAAGTGAGCTCCCATTTGCCATTGATTTTAATGTATTAATGATGATTGGTGGTACGATGGGAATTGTTGCACTATTTATTGAATCAAAGATGCCTGTCTTGATGGCAGATTATATCTTAGATCGTACTCCTAATGTTAAATGGGCGATTATTGCGTTATCTTTATTTGCTGGTATCATATCTGCATTTGTGGACAATGTCGCAACGGTTTTAATGGTTGCGCCTGTCGCGCTTAACATTGCATTAAAATTAAAAATTAATCCTATTCCAAGTATCATCGCAATTGCGGTTTCTAGTAATTTACAAGGTGCCGCAACACTTGTTGGTGATACAACTTCGATTTTATTAGGTGGTTATGCGAATATGAATTTTATGGATTTCTTCTTTATGGATGGAAAGCCAAGTATGTTCTGGGCAGTTCAATTAGGTGCAGTTGTTAGTACATTTATCCTACTATATCTATTTAAAAAAGAAACTCAAGAAGTTCATTTAGAGGAAATGCAAAAAGTTGAGGATTACTTCCCTACTTTCTTACTCTTAGGAATGATTGGTTTATTGATTCTTGCGTCTTTTGTTCAAATTGATTTCGCATTAATAAATGGAACCATTTGTATGACTTTATTGTTCATTGGTTTAATTCGTGATTCTATCGTTCGCAAAGATGTTTCCTTTGTAAGAAAAACCATTTTAGAAATTGATTA
>JAJZTY010000072.1 GCA_021847325.1 Bacillota bacterium | reverse complement strand
ACAACGTCGTCCCATGAAGCAATTTTAATATACCCACTTGAATTTCAAATGGTTTTAAATGAATTAACTTTTGAAATGATTCTTTAAACAATTCGAGTGATTCAAAAGGCAAGCCTGCAATTAAATCCGTATGTTGATGTGCTTTTTTATCTGAAAAAATCTGAATCACTTGACTTAATTTATCTAAATTACAATATCTCCCTACTGCCTTAAGCGTCTTATCATGAAAAGATTGAACACCAATTTCCATTCTAAATCGAGATAATGCATCATTTAGAAAGAAGTGAACTAAATCATCATGTAATGTATCTCCTACTAATTCGACATGGAAATGCATCGATTCAGGCATAGACAAACACTGATAACCTAGTCTAAGTGCACGTTTAGGTTCTACATTAAATGTACGATCTAAAAACTTTACTTGTTTAACATCCGTATCTTTTAATCGATTAAAAAATTGATCCATGTACGATTCACTAAACAATCGAATATTTCGATCAAGCGATGCCATACAATAGGCGCAACCATAAGGACAACCTCTTGAAGTCTCAACATATAAATAACGTTTTCCCATATCTTTCTGATCAAAATCTAAAAAGTAAGGACTCTCACAATTTTCAAGTAATCGTAAATCCGTTTTAATAAACTCAACGTTCTCATCTTTATATGTTTGATAACCAATCGCTTTTTTATGATTAACCGCATCCCAAAATGCAAACTCACCTTCTCCTATAATGATACCTTCTATTGGATAATCAAATAATGGATTTGGATTGTAACTCACTTCAGGCCCACCTAAAATAATACGAAGATGAGGTAATCTTTCTTTTATCTTTAGAATGAATTCCTTAGTCGCCTCAATATTAAAAATATAACAACTCAATCCCAAGACATCAGGTTGATATTCTACAATATCATTTAAACATTGAGCATAGTTTTCAGTCGTAGACTCAAAAACACTCGCATGGATTGATTCTGGTTTACTAACCATTAACCATCTTAAGGCAAGATTTTTATGAATATAGCTCACATTTAAACTACACAGTGCAACGTTCATATCTCAATCATTTTAGCATATCTATTCGCATATGCTAAAATAGAGCTATGGAAAAATTTTGGCAAAATAAAGTAGAATCTATTTTAAAAGAAAAGATTCAATCACTCACTGATACAAATAAAGGACTAACCAACAAAAACTATCATGTTATAACTGAACATTATAATGTGATTGTTCGTATTCCACACAGTGATAGTTCAAATATTGTATATCGTAAACATGAAGCTCTAGCCCAAACACTCATAAAGGATACTCAATTAAATGTTGATGTAATTTACTTTAATCCAGATGATGGACTAAAAATAACAAACTATGTCCCTAACTTACTCACATTTAATGAATATAGAGGAAATGATCGTATTCAACGAACTGCACAGTTAATGCGAAAATTACACCAATTAAACCAATGTATTGGGGTTGAGTTTAATCCAATCGATCGATATATCAAATATAGAAGTAATGTGAAATCTCCCATGGTTGATGATCATGAAGCACAACATATTATTAACACAATAAAAAATGTTAATCGACCTCATACCTTATGCCATAATGATTGGGTTGAAGGCAATATTTGTTTTACACAAGAAAAAGACTATTTAATTGATTATGAATACGCAGGTGATAATGATCCATTCTTTGATGTTATGTCATTTATTACTGAAAATGATTTAACTGAAGTAGAGAAGAATGAATTCATCAAAGAGTACTTTATTAACACTCCAAGTCCTTCGGATCTCGAGTTACTTAAAGTCTATGAGCAGTTTCATAACTTATTATGGTGTACATGGGCATGCATGATGTACGAATCTAGAAACGAATCAATCTACAAAGAGATTGCACAATCAAAATATAATGCACTAAAAAAGACTTAATTGTTCAGATGATTCATATTCACCAATGTACTTAAATATTTCATCCACATCAGATAGTATCTGATGTTTTTTACATTCATCAATAAATATCTTCATAAGGTAAGCATGATTAGGACTCATGACACTATAATCATCTCCATAGATTCTCTGATAATCTTTCTTTAACCCTGGAAAATGTTCATCTAGCTTAGAATAGAAATATTCACGATCCCCTTCTCTTAAAGTAACCCCAAACCCAAAACATAGTATTCCTTTTACTTTTGCCTCTATACAATAATTTAGGATTCCTCTTAAATTCTCTTCTGTATCATTAATAAAAGGTAGTATTGGACTCAACCATACAACTGTAGGTATCCCATTATCACGAAACACCTTAAGCGCATCAAAGCGTTCAGATGTACTCGATACATTAGGCTCGATTATCTTACATAATGACTCATCAAATGTTGTAAGTGTCATTTGTACAACACATTTAGCATTACTATTTATTTTTTTAAGCAATTCAATATCACGTAGTATTCGTGTTGATTTAGTTTGAATGGATACACCAAATCCATATTTTTCAATTACCTCGAGTGCTTTTCGAGTGTGATTAATACTTGTTTCAAGCGATGTATACGGATCACTCATTGCGCCAGTCACAATCATACACTTCTTACGTTTTCGTTTAAGTGCATCTTCAAGTAATTCAATCGCATTGGACTTTACTTCAATATCTTCAAAATCATGTGTCATTTGATAACATTTACTACGACTATCACAATAAATACACCCATGTGTACATCCACGAGTGAGATTCATTCCGTTGCGTGCTGATAATATACTTTTTACTTTTTTAGTGTGCATTATTAGCTTAATTTAGTAAAAGGTTTATTTTTAAATTCTTGCATACTTTCAATAAAATCATCTATAGCTATTAACTCTTCACTTCTTGACATATTAACCCCTAAAAGATATGCAATATGCAATAACGCAAAATACGCTTCTGAATCTCTAACTACACATAATTGTGGTAATCCAAAGTTATTAATGAATTTTATAAATTCGTTCACATATACTTGTACATTATCTTCCTCAGGATCCACAACTTTATATGACAACATTTCCCCAGATTGAGCATTTGCGATTAATGCAAGCCTTGCATGTAGCGGTCTGTTATCTGCCCCTTTGATTACTTCATTTGTATATGAAATATCCAATTCAATAATATAATCTAATTGTTTCTTACTTTTTAGATTATTGATATTTAATAGTGTAGGATCAGCTATTTTCATTGGATAACTTGGTATATTTAATGATTTTATCCCGAGAGTCCAATTACCTTGTTTAGTTTGGCTAAAAACAGGAACTTCAAATAAATGAAATAATGGTTTTAAGTTTCTTGAATAAAAACGATCTAAAGCTTCTATAAGAATAGGAAATATTTCGAAAAGAAAATCAAGTTCATTTCCTTCAATCATATAAGGTAAATACTTTGGATTGTATACTCTAAAATGTGGATATTTTGTTTTGTCTTTTACATTGATTCCTAAATCATCGATTACTTTAACTTCATCTTCTGTTAATGCTTCTATTCTATCAAAATAACAAACTATACATTTTTGGTATCTTAGTCTTTGAATCGTTGGGATATATTCTAAATTTGACATCTCATCTACACCAACAATCTCATCTCCTCTATAGAAAACCACACCATAAACCTGCTTACCTTTACCTAAGAAGCTAATGTAAATTCTTTCCTTTTTATACGGTCTCAATTCAAAAAAATCGATATCATTAAATTTCTTCCAAGGCTTTAAATCTGAGATTTTCCTAGCACATTCAAAGATAGTTAACCATTTTTCATTATTTTCCATATTTAACCCTCATATGAATTATATCTAAAAACAATAAATATACAAAAAAAGATCCGAAGATCTTTTAATTAAGCTGTCTTTTCTAAAGCTTTCTTAGCTTTTTCTACGATGCTTGTGAAGCCTTTAGGATCATGAATAGCCATTTCAGATAACATTTTACGGTTAACTTGAATATTAGCTAATTTTAATCCGTGCATTAATTTGGAATAACTGATTTCGTTCATACGAGCTGCTGCATTCACACGAGCGATCCATAATTTACGCATTTCACGTTTTAAATTACGACGATCTCTGTATGCATACTTCAAGGAATGCATTACTTGTTCATGAGCTGTTTTATAAATCGCGTGCTTACTTCCAAAGTAACCCTTTGCAAGTTTTAATATACCTTTACGACGAGCACGTGTCGCAACTGAATTTTTTACTCTTGGCATGTGTCTTCTCCTAATTGTGCAACATTAACTTGATACGTTTGAAATCTGTACCATGAATCAATGTTGATTTACGTAAATTACGTTTTTGTTTATGCGATTTGTTGGCCGCAAAGTGGGATACATACGCATGAGAACGTTTAAGTTTACCACTGCCTGTTACTTTGACACGTTTAGCCAAAGCTTTTTTAGTCTTCATTTTTGGCATAATCTGCTCTCCTCTATTTAGTCTTCTTAGGGGTCACAACCACTGACATGGTACGACCTTCCATTATTGCGGGTTTATCAACACTCGCAATATCGGATACTTCTTGGATAAAATCATTCATGATTTTTTGACCGACTTCAATACGAGTCATCATACGACCCTTGAAACGCATGTCAAGTTTGACCTTCATTCCCTCTTCTAACCATTCACGAGCATGTTTTAATTTTGTTTCAAAATCATGTTTATCGATGACGGGTGATAGACGAAGTGGTTTAACTTCAGTCACATGTTGATTTTTCTTTGCTTCTTTATTCTTCTTTTGTAACTCAAAGCGGTACTTACCGTAGTCCATAATCTTACAGACCGGTGGAGTTGCTTGTGGTGCTACGCAGAATAGATCAAGTTCATAATCATAAGCCGCTTCTAGAGCTTCTCTACGCATCTTAATGCCGAGTTGTTCTCCATTTGGACCAATGACTAGTACTTCCTTAAAGCGAATGTTTTCATTGACGAGTTCGTCTGTCTTATTCGGACGTTTGGTTATAAAAATACCTCCTTGCAAATATAAAAGCGGGCACAAAGGTCCCGCTTATAAGTACTTGGTTTAAATAAAACACCTTTTGTAGCACATACCCATGACTTAAGCCATCAGGTGAGAAGCAGGAACTTCTTCTTTCCACATTTATTGCTTGATAAATATAACACAGATAATGTCTGATGTCAACGATTCGATTCTAACCAATCCAATGCATCCTCTACAGATATTTTTTCATGGATAACTTCTCCATCAATAACAAATACACCGTGATCCATTTGATAGGCTTCAGTGCCTTCTAATAATAACACATTCTTTAATTTCTTTTCATTTATCCTAAAAATAATTTCATCTTTAGCAACCTTAAAAACATCAACCATATCTTCTCTAGGTGAAACTACAATTAATAAATCATTTGGTAATTCATTCAATTGAATATTAATAGGATAAAGATTTAATGGAATATCATTTATGTTTTGTATATCCAAATCTAAATTCTCAAAATTTATTAATGGTTCAATATTATTCGGGATAATAGACTGCGTCATATCTTTAATTAAAGCTTCAATTATAATCAAATTCATCTGTAACAATAAATCACTCTTATTATCTAATTGAAATTGTTTAACTAATCCTTGATTCGTTTTATACTCAATATTCCAAATAGTATAAGTAATTTCCCGAGTAAGATTTATACTTCTGAATTGTTCTGTTTTAACTTCTTGATTAATAATTTCAATATCTCCAAAAAGTGTTTTTATATCATCTTGATAAATTGTAATTATATTTGAGTCATAAATAAAATGCTTCTCTTTATCACTTTGATAAAATAGAAACAGAATTGCGATTAAAACAACAATTATGAATCCCACCCACTTTTTCATATTCTTATTATAAACAAAAAAAGGAGCTTTCGCTCCTTAATATTATTCCTTTGGAAGAACTAAATTTAATGTAATACCAACAACTGCAGCTAAAGCAGTACCGGATAGAGTTGCTAAACCAACAAGTTTGAATGCTGCTCCACCGAGTCCAAGAACTAACATACTTGCCGCAATAATAACATTACGGTGTTTACCGAAATCGATCTTTTCATCGATTAATACACGTAAACCATTAGATGCAATGAATCCGTATAGAATGATGGACATACCACCTAATACTCCACTTGGGATTGTAGAGATTAAAGCAGAAATCTTACCAACAAAACTAATCACGATGGCTAAGCTAGCAGCTCCACCAATAACCCAAATGGATGCTACTTTGGTTAAACCAACAACACCAGTATTTTCACCATAAGTTGTATTAGCAGGTCCACCGATTAAAGCAGACACCGCAGTCGCAACACCATCCCCAATTAAAGTATTGTCTAAACCTGGATCTTTTAAGAAATTACGATTACAAATCTTTCCTAAGACTGTGTGATCCCCGATATGTTCTGAAATAGTCACAATCGCAATTGGTACGATAACCCAAGTTTCAACACCGAAATAGAGTTGATACGTTTGGAAATTTCCTAATTTAAATGGAAGAATGAAATCAGGAATTGAGAACCATGGTGCCGAAACAACAGCACTGAAGTCAACTAATCCTAATGCTAATGCAACTAAGTAACCACCGAAGATACCAATAATAAATGGTACAATCTTCATAAAACCTTTACCAACCGTCATTACTGTCGCCGTAATTACGAATGTCGCAATTGCAGTCACAATAATTCTCCAATCTCCACCTGTAGTGAAGCCTGCAGAACTAACTGCTACACCTGCTAAACCTAAACCGATGATAATAATCATTGGACCAATGATAATCGGTGGAAGTAGTTTATCAATCCAACCTTTACCAATTAATTTAATCAAAATCGCTACCGCTACATACACTAAACCAACTAAAATTAAACCTGTTTGAGCCGCACTGACATCGCCACCCAATGATTCTTTCGCAATAATAACGGCAGTAATATAAGCAAATGATGAACCTAAGTATACTGGCACTTTTGCTTTAGTCGCAACAATATAAATCAATGTTCCTAAACCAGACGCAAACAATGCTACTGAAATTGGTAAACCTGTTAAGATTGGAACCAACACGGTTGCGCCAAACATCGCAAAGACATGTTGGAAACTGAGTGCCATCCACTTTAATACGGGTGGTTTCTCATGCACATCATACAATAAATCATTCTTATTATTCATTTTTTCTTTCCTCCTCGCACAGGTCTAAAATAAAAGGGACTCATATAAAAGTCCCTTAAGTGGTCGGAAGGTTGTATCTTTCCTTGGTGACCTCTCTGGATCACATTTAAAGGACCTATGCTAGAAATACTTTAGCATACACATTCTTCTTTGTATAGTAAAACTTTAATTTTTTTCATTGTTTTATTGGCAATATTTATTCCATTTATAAAGGATGTGCTATAATGCTATAGAATTATTGAGGTATCGTATGAAACTAAAAACAAGTTATTTCTTTACATTAAGAGAAAATGTTAAAGATGAAGATTCAGTCAGTGGTAATTTGCTTGTAAGAAGTGGGATGATCAAGAAGAATTCTTCTGGAATCTACATGTACTTACCATTAGGTTATCGAGTATTAAAGAAAATTGAACAAGTGATTCGTGAAGAAATGGATGCGACTGGTGCACAAGAAGTATTAATGCCTGCACTCATCCCAGAAGAAATCTATGAACAATCAGGTCGTAGAGCTCTTATTGGTTCTAGTATGTTTTCACTAAAAGATCGTTTTGATAAACCATTCGTATTAGGTCCAACACACGAAGAACTCTTCTTAATGGCTGCACAAAATAAAGTTAAATCCTATAAAGATTTACCTTTTAATATTTATCAATTTCAAACAAAATTCAGAGATGAACCTCGCCCACGTTTTGGATTAATTCGTGTTCGTGAGTTCATAATGAAAGATGCATATTCTTTTGATACGAATCTAGAAGGCTTAGACATTTCTTATAATAAGATGGATAAGGCTTATCGTAACTCATTTGATCGAATGGGATTGAACTATAAGGTTGTGACGGCTGATACAGGTGTTATGGGTGGTCTCTTGTCTGAAGAATTCCAAGCTGTAACAGATATTGGTGAAGATACACTCGTATTATGTGATTCCTGTGATTTTTCAAGTAATATCGAAGTTGCGCCTTGTGTTAGTGAATTAGTTGAACTTGAATCTTTCTTAGAGATGGAAGAACTTTATACTCCTAATGTTGGAAAGATTAAAGACTTAGTTGATAATTATCAAATTCCAATTGAGAAGATGACAAAATCAATGATCTATAAGATTGATGATAAGTTCTATCTCATTATGGTTAGAAGTGATGATGAAATTAATGAAGTAAAACTTCAAAAACTATTTAATGCACAAAGTGTTTCTTTAGCTGAAAATGATGATGTAGTTCGATTAACCAATGCAAGAGTTGGATTTGCTGGTCCTGTTGGCATTTCTATCCCTGTGATTGCGGATCATCGTATTAAATCAATGTCTAACTTCCTTGTTGGCGCAAACAAATCAGACTATCATATCAAGAATGTGAATGTTGATCGCGATTTCAAAGTAAATCAATATGCAGATATTCGTAATATTCGTGAAGGTGATATTTGTCCTAAGTGTCATGAAGGACATATTCACTTCTCAAAAGGAATTGAGATTGGTAATATCTTCAAACTTGGAGATAAGTATGCAAAGGCATTAGGTCTCAATTATTTAGATCAAAACAATCAACTTAATCCAGTTATAATGGGATCTTACGGAATTGGTCCAGGACGTTGTATGGCAGCGATAGTTGAACAAAACCATGATGATTATGGAATTATATGGCCTAAAGAAATTGCGCCATATAGTGTCGCAATCGTGATTATCAACTCAAAGGTTGAAACTCAAGTTAGTGTTGCTGATGATCTCTATCAACAATTACTAAAAGCTAAAATTGATGTTATCTTAGATGATCGTGATGAAAGACCAGGTGTCAAATTTAATGATATGGACCTCATTGGTATTCCAGTTCGTATCACAGTAGGAAAAGCGATTGAACAAGGTCAAGTTGAAGTCAAATTCAGAAATGAAAAAGAAGTACAACTTGTAAACATTGTAGATATTAAACAATTCGTATTAGATTATTTATCAAAATAAGGGACAATGTCCCTTTTATTTTTATGATTTAAGATAATGTTATAAATAAAAAAAGGGACCGAAGTGGTTCTACTGGGAGAATCGGG
>JAJZTY010000071.1 GCA_021847325.1 Bacillota bacterium | reverse complement strand
AAATACCACAGAATACAGGAAATATTATGCGAACGTGTGCTGCGACCAACACACAATTACATTTAATAAAGCCTTTAGGTTTTGCGTTGGATGAGAGAAGTGTAAGACGTAGTGGAATGGATTATCGGGAGATTATTGAACCTCATGTTTATGAGAATTATGAAGAGTTTACATCATTAAATAAGGGGAAGTATTATTTTATTACACGTTATGGTAAGAAAGCACCATCGCAAATGGATTTTACCGAATGTGATGAAGATATTTATCTTTTCTTTGGACGTGAGAGTACGGGTATTCCAAAAGAAATCTTAAGACCTCATTTAGAGACTTGTTTAAGATTACCTATGGTTGAGAATGCACGTAGTTTAAATCTTTCCAATACGGTTGCGATCGTCGTGTATGAAGTTCTACGACAACTTGATTATCCTGGATTGTCTCGTGTAGAAGTTATTAAGGGAGAAGATTGGTTAGAACATGATTAAATTGAATCGTTGGTTGGATCGACCTGAACATCGAATCTTTATATTTCTTGGGTTATGGGTTATTTTCTCTTGGTTAATTGCGGTTCCAGAAGTTCAATTAGGTCGTCATATGATTGAGATTAACTCTACCAGTCAAATTGTTAATTTGAGTTTGATTAGAAATAGTACATTAGTGACACGATTTGTGGCTCAATACTTGGATAAAGTGCCTTTAATTACGAATATTATTTATAGTATTAGTTGGCATGAAGTGGTATTTTTTACCTTACTTATATTGTTTAGTTTTAAAGATAAGAATTATTTGTATTTGAGTTATAGCGCAAAAACTATCATTATTGTACAAATTTCGATGCATGTTTATTTACTCATTCAGATGTTTCGAATCAATCAAGTTACCAATCCAATAACAGCACTTAACTTGATCAATCAAGTCGCGATTGTGTACCAAGTTCTAGGTGTTTTGACTTTAGTTCTAAGTTTTATCACATTTGTATTCTTTACGATTAAACTTGGGGCGAACTCATTGCATGAGTAGATAAGTTTGTTTATAATGAAACGCGAGGTGAGTTCATGTTAGAAAGCTTTAGCGATTATATTTCAACTGGAATATTGGTGCTTTTAGTTGGAGCGTCTTTGTATCTAGTATTTCGCATGTTCTTACACCATCGTAGACAACGATTGATTGAAGAAGAAATCGAGTATTATCAAGAGTGGTAAAGGAGGACAACCATGTTTACAAAATCAATAACATCGAATAATGCGCCTAAAGCAATTGGCCCTTATTCTCCAGCTGTCAAATTAGGGGATTTCGTTTATGTTTCCGGTCAATTACCGGTTGATCCAGAAACAAATGAAATTGTTGAGGGCGGTATACAGGAACAAACTTATCAAGTTCTAAAGAATGTGGAAGCTTTATTAGCTGAAATGAATTTAGAAATGCGTCATATTGTAAAGACAACTGTCTTTATGACAAATTTAAGTGATTTCAGTTTAATGAATGAAATATATTCTACGTATTTTGCGGATCCTTATCCTGCACGTAGTACTGTTGAAGTTAAGGCTTTACCAAAAGGGGCTTTAATTGAAATTGAAGCAATCGTAATCGATACATTACTCTATGAACAACAAGTTCGTCAACAACAAGGTCATTCTCATGAAGGCTGTGGATGTGGGGATTCTTGTGGTTGTGGAGATGATGATGAGTGTGGTTGTGGACATGATCATGATCACGATCACGAACATGAATGTGATGGTAACTGCGGTGATGCATGCACATGCGGTGATAATGAAGAATGTACAGATAGTACATGTTGCGGCTAATTTAGCCGCTTTTTTTATAGGTAAAATATTATTAATGTCGTATATATAAGTATGTTAGTCCATGAAATTAATGCGATTTATTATGATTTATCTCTTAGACAAAGTAAGATTATTTCGAATCAAAATCTTTTAGTCGATAAAAAACCAAAAGAAATGATTGAAGGATTGTGTAATCGCTATGGTTTAAGTGTTAATGGTAGTTTAGATGCGATTAAGAAGAGTTTAAACATTTATCAAAAGTGTCCTGTATTGGTCCATCCACTTCTACAAATCTATTTCTTTCCAACATGTTCTATGCATGAATTGGATTGTATATGGGTCAATTCTAAACAAGTTAATAAACTATTAAAAAAGAACTTTATGACTGAAATTGTGTTTAAAGATAATACGTCAATTTTATGTAATGTAGGCATTAGAAGTATTAAGAAACAAATTCAGAGATGTAAGATGATGGAAGAGAAAATCCTTAAACAGTACCAAATTGATCAGTTATCCTTGAAAGTTAATTCTTCTAGCGTATAATAGTTTTGATTAGTTGAGGGTCCTATGAATCAAACTGTGAAGAAGAATATTAAAACAACTATAGTCATTATTTTCTCTGCTTTTTTAAGCGCACTAACGATAAATGTATTTGTTTACTCAGGTGGTTTCTTTCCTGGTGGGTTTTCTGGTATATCGGTTCTTATTAATCGTAGCTTGATTCAATATACTGGGATTGATATTCCCTATGGTTTGTTGTATGTGTTAATGAATATTTTTCCAACCATATTGGTTTACAAATATGTTGGTAAACGTTTTACAACATTTTCTATTTTACAGTATGGTTTAACAAGTTTTTTTACATTGATTTTACCAGTTGTGAAACTGGATTATGACATTATATTGATTACTATATTTGGTGGGATATTTTCGGGAATTAGTGTTGTGTTGAGTTTAATGCAAAATGCATCAGGTGGAGGGACTGATTTTATCGCAATTTATGCGTCTAATCGTTATCGTAAACCAATTTTCAATTATATCTTGTATGCGAATATGGGGATTTTATCCATTGCAGGTTTATTGTTTGGGTGGGAAAAAGCGTTATATTCAATCATTTATCAGTATGTTTCAACACAAGTTATTGAATCGCGTTATCAACGATATAAGTTTAGTACTTTGCATATGATTACGAATCATCCTGAAGAAGTGAGTCAAGCAATTTTTAAGAGTACACGTCATGGAATTACAAAACTTCAAGCAGAAGGTATGTATTCTAAGAGTGAGAAGACGATGTTGTATATGGTAGTAAATGCGTTTGAAGTCAATGATGTAGTGAGTGCTGCTAAGGAAGCGGATCCAAAAATATTTATTACGATTTCTAAAGCGGATAAAATTGTAGGTAATTATTATTTAAAACCAATGGAATAAGTATTGCATTCTAAATAAAAATATGATTAAATATCATAGTCTTATCAAGAGATGGGGTAGAGAATTAGCTCAACAACCCCACACCAACCTGCAATTTGCAAGGTGGTACTGCTAATCAACGATAAGGGACGATCGCAAAATGAGAAACCCTGTTGATGCAGGGTTTTATTTATGTAAGGAGGAAACACACATGAGCAGAAAGTATTATTTTTCATCAGAGAGCGTTACAGACGGACATCCTGATAAAGTTTGTGACCAAATAGCGGATGCGATTTTGGATGAGGCTTTAAAATTGAATCCACATGCTAAGATGGCAGTAGAAGCGACCATTAAAGATGGTGTTGTCTTAGTTTATGGGGAACAAAATCTAGGTCCTGAATTAAAGGATTCTAAATTAAATTATTCTCGTATTGCGAAAGATGTTTTAAGTGATATTGGTTTAAATGAAGACCAATACAATGTGATTACATTAGTGGGTGATCAATCAGCTGATATCTTCAACAAGGTTGTGCTTGGAAATGAAGTGGCTGCAGGGGATCAAGGGATTATGTTTGGTTATGCGTCTAATGAGACTGAGAACTACATGCCTCTTGCGATTGATACAGCTCATAAGTTATCTAAACGCTTATCAGACTTAAAACGTGAAAATAAAAATATTCGTCCTGATGGTAAAACACAGGTAACTGTATTATATGAAAATGATGTACCTGTTAAAATCACAAAGGTAGTAGTATCAACTCAACATGCAGAAAGTATTAATCTTCAAGAGTTGAAGGATCTTATTAAAACAGAAGTTATTGATAAAGTCATTGACCCTAAATGGTTAGATCAAGATACAGAATATATTGTAAATCCAGGTGGACGTTTCGTTATTGGAGGATCATTTGGTGATAGTGGTACGACAGGAAGAAAGATTGTAGTTGATACCTATGGTGGTATGGGACGTATTGGTGGTGGATGTTTCAGTTCAAAGGATCCAAGTAAAGTTGACCGTAGTGCTGCATATTACTGCCGTTATGTTGCGAAGAATATTGTTGCGAATAAATTAGCAGATCGTTGTGAAATCCAAGTTGCGTATGCGATTGGTCTTACAAAACCATTATCTATTTATATCAATACATTTGGGACTGAAAAGGTTGATCTAGATTCTATTTATGAAATTGTGGATCGTAACTTTGATTTCTCTGTAAGTAATATTATTAATGAATTGGATTTATTGAAACCAATTTATCGTAAGACATCTAATTTTGGTCACTTTGGCCGTGATGGCTTTACATGGGAAGTTGTTAAAACATTAAAGTAATTAAAAAGGTAGGAAATTAATCCTACCTTTTGTTTATTCAAAGCGTAATGCCTCAACTGGTTCTAGTTTACTTGCCGTATAGGCAGGGTAGATTCCAAATATGACACCAATGGTGAGTGAGAATACAAGGGATAACATAACCGCATCCAAGCCTAATAGGACATTAAAGTCCGTTAAGAAGGTAATCAGTAATGTACCTAAGTAACTAACTAATAAACCTAATCCACCACCAAGAGTGGTAATAATGATTGCCTCAATTAAGAATTGCGCTAATATCTGGGACTGTCTAGCACCTAAGGCTTTTCGTATACCAATTTCCTTAGTACGCTCACGAACAGTGACTAACATAATATTCATAATTCCAATCCCACCTACGATAAGTGAAATTGATGCGATTCCAGATAATAGAGTGGTTAGAAGTGACATGAGTGTATCAAGAACACCTAAGATCTGTGTTTGTGAGAAAGCTCGATAACTACTGGTCGATGGCATAATGGATTCAAGATATGTAAGAACACGATTTAGAGTAAAGTCTACATTATCTTCAGAGTTAGCTTCAATATAGAATGTTTTATTAATACTACTAAATCCACTCATACGAGCCGCATAACGAATAGGTATGTATACCATCATATCGTTATCTCCACTAAAGTTAGTACCTCTCTCTTCTGCTACCCCAACTACTGTAAATGGCATTCCCTTAATTATCATCGTATTACCAATGATTTCTTGGTTAGGGAATAAAAGTGAAGGTATTTTAGAACCTACAACCACTACAGGTGTATCATATTCAAGATCGTATTCGGATAAGAATCGACCTAAGCTCATATCTAAACTATTGATGCTTGCGTATTTATCATTGACTCCACTAATGGATACATTAACATCTTGTCCTTCTACAACATATACTGCGGAAGAAGAAATGAGTTGTGAATAGTCTTTGATAAGAGCAGCTTCTTGTATATTATCAAGCCAGTCGTTCGGTAAATTGCCTTGACGATCGGTAATATTCACGAATATTAGATTTGAACCAATACCGCGAATTTGATTTGCGGCTTCTTCACGAGCACTATTTCCAAGTGACATGAGAAGGATAACCGATGCGACCCCAATAATAACCCCTAGAGTTGTTAATAATGCACGTATTTTATGCGCTAATACTGATCGAAAGGCAATCGCAAAGTACTCTTTAATCATAATCTTGCCTTCTTTCATCACTTACCACACAACCATCTTTAAGTGTAATAACTCGGTTTGTGGTTTGAGCTACATCAGGATCATGGGTAATAATAATAACTGTCTTACCATCCTGGTTTAATTTCTTTAATTGATTTAAAACTTCAATGCCAGTTGTCGAATCAAGTGCACCGGTGGGTTCATCCGCAAGGATAATCGCAGGGTTATTGGCTAATGCACGTGCAATTGATACACGTTGTTGTTGACCACCAGAAAGCTCGGTTGGTTTATGTTCAGTTCGATCACTTAATCCAACTAAACTTAACAACGTATGTGCTCTTTCTTCTCTCTCTTTTTTACTGACTTTGGCATAGGTCATTGGCATCATGACATTTTCTAGTGCGCTAAAGTTATTTAATAAGTTGAATTGTTGGAATACAAATCCAATTTGTTGGTTGCGTATATCTGCAAGTTCATCTTTATCGTAGTCTTGAATAGGGATTTGATTTAACTCATAATATCCACCAGTCACAACATCTAGACATCCTATGATGTTCATGAGGGTTGATTTTCCACTACCTGAAGGTCCTACTATTGCGACAAACTCACCTTCATTAATATGGATGTCGATTCCATTTAGAGCCATAACAATGTTATCGCCCATCACATATTTTTTGGTTACATTTTCGAGTTTAATCATTGTTAGAAAAGATTGGGAAAACCGAGGATTCTTCGATGATAATAATCTCTTTGCCTTCTAGATTTTCTCCAATTACCTCTACATTAAAGGCATCCGCAATACCAGTTTCAATTGGAATGTAATATTCTGATTGATCGGCTCGTGTATTTTGAAGCCATTCCGCTGAAATTAAATATCGATTGGTGTTTTCCGCTACGATTGATTCAAAAGGTACAATTAATATATTGGATTTTGTCTCAGTCACAATCTTAGCACTAGCACTCATGCCAATGAACAATGGCGCATCTTCTCCATCAAAATCAACCGTTACAGGGTAAGTTGTATAGTCGAGATTGGTATTTCCAACTAGACCAATGTTTGAAACGGTTCCCTTAAAATGACGATCGACTGCTTCGATATATACATCAGCACTTTGGCCAAGTTCAATCTTATGAATATCTGTTTCTGTAATATTAATCACAACTTTGAGTGCTTCTGGATTTGAAATTACAAACTCAGGACTCACACTCGATGCGATAGCAGTAATAATACCATCACGTGTTGCGACTACTTTTGTGTTTGCTTGTAAGCTAGATTGATATTCACCCAATTTTTGACCTTTAGTTACTGTATCACCAACTTTGACATCAAGTTTAGTAACAGTTCCATCTAATTCAACTTTGGTTTCATTGGCTGCCTCTATCTTGCCATTGACATAATAATCGCCATAACCTTCTACAAATGTTTTACTGACAGCGCTCATTCCAACAAGTGCAGATTGATTTTTTCCTTCAAAGGTTATGATAACGGGATAAGTTGTGCTTAATCCTATTGTCGTACCGACTTTTGAAATACTTGAAACAGAACCATAAAAGGTATAGTCGATGGCAGAAACATAGACTTCTGCGTATTGGTATAGTTTGATTTTATTTACTTCATTTTCGGATACATTGATTTGCATCTTAAATTGGGAAGAATTGGAGATTGCTAAGTTTGTACCAAGTTGTAATGGCAATTGAGTAACAACACCACTAATCGGTGAAATAATCGCGTTTGTACTGCTTGTTTTTGTGTATTCGCCTAAAATATCACCTTTTTTGACTGAATCACCAAGTTTAACTTTGACATCAGTAACAGTTCCACTTAAGCGAATGCTATCCTGATCCGATGAAGATATTTTACCTGTTGATAGGGAGACTAAACTGATTTCTCCTTGGGTAATCGTATAGGTTTTTGTTGAATCTGCAAGGTTATTTCGATTGCCTAAGAATTGAAATGCAACAATTACAACGAGTAGTATAATTCCAATAATCCACATCCATTTTTTTGATTTCTTATTTTTTTTCATAGTTGTCCTGATTTGTATCAAAGTATTCGATCATTCTTTCTAATATACGATTGAAATTCTTACTATCTTCTTCTCCTAAATATTCAATTAACGGATTAATCCCTTCTTCAAAGAATTGCGCTCCTTCATCTAATGTTTTAAGACCTTGTTTTGATAATTGAATGAGAGAGCTTCGTTTATCTTTTTCTGACTTAACTCGATCAATATATCCTTGTTTCTCTAAGAGTGCAATGAGTTGAGTCGCAGCAGGTGCACTAAAGTGATAGACTTCTTTGATTCGACTGATAGGGATAGGTCCTTTTTGACTTAAGAAATGAATCATCATTAAATGTTGATATGGGACATTCTTATCATCCACATATTGTTGGAAAAAGCGTGCATCAATAGCACGGAGTCGTCTAAGATTTAAAACGATAGAATCATAATGGGTTGATTTTTTCATAGTGTTCCTTTCTATCAATCGTTTGTGTTTTCGAGTTTTTCATTAATCTTTTTTAGTAAATTAAGAAACTGTATGCTTTCTTCTTGACTAAGTGAACTCATGACTTCAACAATCTTATCTTTTCTTTCTTGCATAAATTCATCTGGATTTATTTTAAGCCGAATGATAATTTGTCTTCGATCATGTTCATCCAAGATTCTTTCAATACATCCTTTTTTCTCCAACTCATTAAGAATAGGGGAAAGAGCAGATCTAGATAGTCCTAATTCTTCACTTAACTTTGAGGGAAGTATATCTTGTTTAGTACTGCATTGTTCCTTGTAGAGTACAGTAAGTACCATTATTTCTGCTAGACTTAATTCACTTTTTTTGTGTTTTGGTTTAAACCAAAATAGAAAACGATGTAACTCGATTAATAGTTCTTTATAGATCATAGTTCTCCTTATAGTTCATATAATTGAATTATTAAACTATTGACATTATAAACCTATCTTTATCATATTACTTAAGAAATGCTCACTTTTAGATGAAATAAAAAACACATTTTTTAATGTGTTCTCTTACTTCTTTAATGAATCTCGAATTTCTTTTAATACAGATAATGTGTCTTCCTGTACAACTGGAACAACTTCCACAACTTCTTCTTTTTTCTTGAATCGAGTTATAAACTTGATGATGAAGTAAATACTGATTGCAATCACTAAGAAATCGATACTCGCTTGAATGAAATTTCCATATAATATAGCAACTTCGGATTCAGTTTCAGTCGCAACTTTTAATACGATTTTGAGATCACGAAAGCTTACGCTACCGGTTAATATGGTTAGAATTGGCATTAATAAATCATTGACTAAAGAAGATACAATTTTACCAAATGCACCCCCAATGATAACCCCAACCGCAAGATCTAATACATTGCCTTTGAATGCGAAATCTTTAAAATCATTTAAATGTTTTTTCATAAGAACTCCTTTTCTTCATTATAGGCTTAGTGTTTTAGACAAACAATACTGATTTTTAGAAGTGTACTAATTTATTTCATGTTAATCTAAAAATATCTTTGGAGATAAAAGGCTTGGGACTTCATTTTTATTTAGATG
>JAJZTY010000070.1 GCA_021847325.1 Bacillota bacterium | reverse complement strand
ATAAATCTCTTTCTCTTCTTCATCCATATCCTTCTGTGCATCCACTAAGAATAGGATTAACTCAGCTTCATCGATCATCTTATACGTCTTATCAATTCCTAACTTCTCTACCACATCATCACTTTGACGAATTCCAGCTGTATCTAAAAGATGTAAGCTCACATTCTTGAGTCGTACGGTCCCCTCAACAACATCTCTTGTCGTACCCGGAATATCCGTCACAATAGCTTTGTCTTCATTAAGAAGCGCATTGAGTAAAGAAGATTTACCTACATTGGGTTTACCAATAATGGCAGTCTTAATCCCATTCTTCATTTCAATTCCACTCTTGGATTCTTGTACAATCACTTCAAGTTTATCTTTGAAATCTATACATAATGGCAATAATGTTTGCCTTGTCATCTCTTCGATATCATATTCTGGATAATCGATATTAACTTCAATATGCGCAATAATACCCAATAACTCTTCTTTTAATGGATCAATCAGTGTCTTAAGAGATCCTTTTAATCCTGCAATCGCAAGTTGAGCACTTTGTTCACTATCCGCATAGACTAACTCATTGATGGATTCAGCCTGACTTAAGTCAATTCGTCCATTCATTACAGCTCTTTGTGTGAACTCTCCGTTATACGCTAATCGAGCACCTAATCCTAAGACTAATCCCAATATCTTTTGAGTAATGTATACACCCCCATGACATTGTATTTCCACAATATCTTCACGGGTATAACTACGAGGTCCTTTCATCACTAAGACAATAACTTCATCCACAATAATATCTGATAATGGCTCATGCACAAAACCATAGGTAATCCTATGGTCCTGATTGATTAAACTTTTTTGTATTAACTTCTCTGTAATTTCGACCGCACGATCCCCACTTAAGCGAATAATCGACACCGCTTGAGTCGTTAATGCGGTAGAAAGTGAAACGATCGTATCTTGTATCATATTAATCTTCCAATGCGTTCATCAAATCCAGTAAACGATTTAAATCATCTTCTGAATCAAAATGAATCTGTATTTTAGATCCTTCTATCTTAACTTTTGTTTGTAGTTTATTACGAAGAAGTTGTTCAGCGTAATCAAAACGATGACTAACCACTTTATCCTGCTTAGGCTTCTTCTTCATCAGTGCCTCGACTTCACGAGCACTTAACTTCTCTTTCACTATACGCTTCGCAATCGTTTCAACTAAACTCTTATCTTCACAACTAATCAAAGGTTTAACTTGACCCATGCTTAATTCTTGATGGTATAACATTTGAATTACAGACTCAGGTAATTGGAATAAACGTAGTGTGTTTGTAATATGCACACGACTCTTACCCACCTTCTTACCTAATTCTTCTTGTGTTAAACCCAAACGTTCAATAAGGGTTTGGTAGGCTTTTGCCTCTTCGACTACATTTAAATCTTCACGTTGAATGTTTTCAATCAAAGAAACTTCCATCATTTGACGATCATCAAAATCAAGAATAATGGCAGGAATACGTTCTAAACCAACCTGCTTAACCGCTCTTAATCGTCTTTCACCCGCAATGAGTTGGTACCCACTGACAGACTTGCGAATTAGAACAGGCGTAAAAACACCATGTTCCTTGATGGACATTGCCAATTCATCAATACGATCTTGATCAAAATGTTGTCTAGGTTGATAAGGATTCGGATGAATAAGTTTAACTTCAATCTCTTCAGAACCATGCCCACTGTGTTGAATCTCTTCTAACACCGTTGAAACATTATCCCCAAAGATTGCCTCTAATCCTTTTCCTAATCCCTTTTTCTTCTCGGCCATTATTTCACCCCTTCATTTTGTTGGATGACTTCTTTTGCCAAAGCGGCATACGCACGTGCCCCTTCCGAACGCACATCATACTCAAAAATACTTTGACCACGAGATGGTGCTTCAGAAAGTTTAATATTACGAGGAATAAACGACTTATAGACTCTTTCTTTAAAATACTTACGAACTTCTTGTTGGACTTCAACACTTAACTTTGTACGTGCATCAAACATCGTTAATAAGATACCTTCAATCATCAGTTTCGTATTAAATAATTTTTGAACTAAACGAATCGTAGATAAAAGTTGAGTTAAGCCCTCTAATGCATAATATTCACATTGAACAGGAATAATCACAGAATCAGCCGCAGTTAATGCGTTCGTATTTAACAATCCTAAAGAAGGAGGACAATCAATCACAATATAATCATAGTGATCACGAACCTCATCCAACTTATTCTTTAATAATTTCTCACGACCTACTTTATATTCCACCATTTCTAAATCAGCTCCCGCCAAATCAATCGTCGCAGGAATAAGCGTCAATGGAGGTTGTTTTAAATTTATCTTAGCTTGATCAACTGTTTTATCACTCATCACGACATCATAAATACTGTGATGAATGGACTCACGCGCTGCCCCAACGCCTTGGGTACTGTTCGCTTGCGGATCAAAGTCTACCAGTAATACTTTCTTGCCTAAATAAGCGAGACCAGACGCAAGATTAATACTGGTTGTTGTTTTACCAACCCCACCCTTTTGATTCGCAATCGCAATAATTTTACCCATATTAACCTCTTTCTACTTCGGAAACCTCAATACTATTTCAACATGATCCTCTGAGTCCTTCTCAGCCATATCAACCATGATTCCAGTCTTCTTAATCATCTGTACCGCCGCATGTACGGTATTTAAAGCGACACGTAAATTACGAGTAATCCCACGCGTCACATTCTTCTTCACTTTCTTCTCTTCCTTATGATGTTCCACAAGCGCTTCGGTTTGTTTAACATTTAAGTTTTGTTCAGTGATTTTTTTATACACATCGAGTTGTTTCTTTGGATCCATACCCAATAAAGCTCTCGCATGACGCTCTGTAATCTGATGATCACTGACTGCCGCTTGAATCTCTTCAGGTAATTGGAGTAAGCGAATCTTATTCGCAACACTGGACTGTGATTTACCAATCTTAGCCGCAATTTTCTCTTGTGTTAAAGCATGTGTATCAATCATGATCACAAACGCTTTAGCTTCTTCGATTGCAGATAAATCTTCTCTTTGAATATTCTCAACTAAAGCCATTTCAGCCATTTGACTATCATCCACATCCAACACGAAACAAGGTATCGTCTCAGATTGTAAGTAGGACATCGCACGATAACGACGCTCACCCGCAATAATCTCAAAATATTCACCATTCTGTCTTACCGATATCGGTTGAATTAAACCATTTTCTTTAATCGATTCAGCGAGTTCTCTAATCGCATCTTCTTTAAAAGTTAAACGTGGTTGGTAGCGATTGGATACAATTTTATTTAAAGGAATATCTCTTGTTTGTTTCATATTATAGAACTTTCTTTTTAATTTGTGCATACGCTCTTGGATACTGAGTCGGCGTTTTATCTAATTTAGTCCATTCTAAATTAAATCGTTGTCCTGCATTCGGTAAACTCTGTGCATGAACCATTGTATCACTAAGCTTCAATATTTTAATCGCATTTTTCGCGTCATTGATTTCTTCTTGTGCATTTAAGCCCTTCATCGCAATCATCTTTCCCTTCACTTTAAGTAAAGGAACGGATAATTCCATTAACATACTCAACTTTGCGACAGCTCTCGATGTACAAACATCATACGTTTCTCTCAAATCTTGACACTCTTCTGCTCTACGATTAAGCACATTCACATTTGAAAGGCCTAATTCTGATATAACTTGTTTTAAAAACTGACAACGTTTCCCTGTCGGTTCAATTAAATCAAATTGACAATCATCTCTTACAATTGCTAAACACAATCCTGGAAATCCAGCTCCACTTCCAATATCCGCAACAATAGAACCCTGTGGAATAAGTGGCTCAATCAACAAACAATCCATAAAATGTTTCTCACGAACTGCTTCATCTTGATCAATCGCAGTTAAATTCATCACTTTATTGACTTCAACTAATCGTTTTAGATAGATCTCAAATAACTCTGAAGTGCGTTTTGCCTTATCTCCATATGAAGACAGTAAAAACTGATAAAAATTCTCTTGGCTTAATCCATTTTCCATGGATGTATTATAACAAATAACATCCCCATTAAGAAGACTAAGCGTCCGTCTTTTTACCTTTATTCAAATATGTCTTTAAGACAACCATATCCGCAGGATTCACCCCAGAGATACGAGAAGCCTGTCCTAAAGTAAGTGGTTTAATCTTAGACATGCGTTGTTTACCTTCAATCGAAAGATGTGGAATGATATTATAATCCAAATCTTGAGGTATTTTTACATTATCTAAACTATGTAAACGATCGACTTCACGAATCGCTTTTTGAATATATCCTTCATACTTTACTTCTATTTCAGCCATGTTTAATACATCAACAGAATATTTTTCTAATTCAATATATGGCTTAAGTTCAATAATACTGATTCTTGGACGTTTTAAGATTTCATATGCAGTAATACCTTCATTAAAATGAGGATATTCTTTTTCAACTAAGAAAGGATAAATACCATCTTTCATGGTAAAACGCTTAGCCTTTAATGATTCAATCAACTCAGCTAAATCATGTCTCATTTGAGTGACTTTCGCATAACGTTCTTCAGATAATAACCCTACACGATGCCCGTGTTCACTTAAACGCATTTCCGCATTATCATGACGTAATAAAAGACGATGTTCAGCACGTGATGTGAGTAAACGATACGGTTCTACGACCCCTTTAGTCACTAAATCATCAATCATAACTCCAATATAAGCTTCATCACGATTTAAGATTAGAGGTTCTTTTCCTTGTAGTTTTAAGACCGCATTTATTCCAGCCATGAGTCCTTGACCCGCTGCCTCTTCATAACCACTTGTCCCATTAATCTGTCCAGCACTAAATAAACCAGAAATGGTCTTAACTTCTAAACTTGGATAGAGCTGTGTTGGATCAATCGCATCATACTCAATCGCATACGCATATTTATCAATCACACAATTCTCAAAGCCTGGAAGTGATCGAATCATCACATCCTGTACATCATGTGGCATGGATGTCGAAAAGCCTTGGATATAGGTTGTGTCTAAATGTCTTGATTCTGGTTCTAAGAAGATCTGGTGACGTTCTTTATCACTGAATCGTACAAGTTTATCTTCAATGGATGGACAATAACGAGGTCCAACTCCTTCGACTAAACCTGAATACATCGCAGAACGATTTAAATTCAACTTAATCACATTATGTGTTTCAGGTTGTGTATAGATGAGATAACATGGTACTTGTTCACTTGGATAATCTTCTATTTTAGTATCTAAAGAGAAATGAATAAAATGATCATCTCCTGGTTGAATGAGTCCTTGACTAAAATCAATCGAATTTGTCTTTATTCGAGGAGGTGTTCCTGTCTTTAATCTAAATGTCTTTAATCCTAATAAACGAAGAGATTCAGATAATTTGTTGGTTGTGCGCATATTGTCGGGTCCAGAGCTTGTCGCTGTATTTCCCACTAATATCTTAGAACTCATATACGTTCCACTGGTTACGATAACCGCATCTGCAGAAATGAATCCACGTTTCTCACATTGGATTCCCTTCACAACACCATCTTCTACCACAATGCCTTCTACCATATCTTCCACAACGTCTAAATTTTCTGTGTTGTGTACAATATCATGCATCATCTTTGAGTATTCTATTTTATCGGATTGTACACGTAAACACTGTACACCCGGTCCTTTTGTGCTATTTAATAATTTAAACTGTAAAGCGGTTTTATCCGCTGTGATTCCCATTTGACCCCCTAGGGCATCAATTTCTCGAACTACGATTCCTTTTGCGGGTCCACCAATTGATGGATTACATGGCATAACCGCTATTTTAGACGCATCCATGGTTAAAAGACTGGTCTTTACACCCATTCTTGCGCTTGATAATGCGGCTTCTACGCCAGCGTGTCCTGCTCCTATTACGACAATATGCATATGTTCACCTTTTGCCTTATTATAATACCATAGACGTCAATAGGCACGTGATATGACACATTTTGTTTAAAGTGGTAAACTAGTTAAAGAGGTTAAATATATGTTAAATGAACAATTACTAAACGTCGTTAAGTCGATGCAAAAAGCAGAGATTACAGGTTATCACTCCTATCAAATGATCGCAAAGAAAGTTAAAGATCAACACAATAAATCCCTTATCCTAAAAATGGCAGGGGAAGAGATGAAACATTACCATATCTGGAAGTCTTACACAAAGATGGACATTAAACCAGATCGCCTTCAACTCTTAATCTATTCCATTTCTAACTTTGTGTTTGGATTTACTTTCACACTTAAAATTATGGAAAAGTTAGAAGATAAGGCTAATGCTCAATATGAAAAATACAGCACTGATTTTCCTGAGGCAAAACACATCTCTGAAGAGGAAGAAGCACATGAAAAAGAACTCATCGCAATGTTGGATGAAGAACGTCTTCAATACGTCGGTTCGATGGTTCTCGGATTAAATGATGCCTTAGTTGAATTAACCGGTACACTAGCGGGTCTTAGCTTAGCTCTACAAAACACAAAACTAATCGCATTGTCTGGATTAGTTACAGGTATCTCTGCAACACTATCCATGATGAGCAGTGAATACCTTTCATCAAGAAGTGAAGGCGCTGATCATCCATTTAAAGCAGCGACCTATACAGGTATTATGTATATTGCGGCGGTTATCCTATTAGTTCTACCTTACCTATTATTTGATTCTGAACACTATCTTTGGGCTTTAGCTACTATGTTAATTATCGTTATCCTTATTATCTTAGTCTTTACGTATTATGTATCAGTCGCACAAGATTTACCTTTCAAGAAACGTTTCTTAGAAATGGCTACGATTTCAATCTCCGTTGCGGCAATCGCATTCGTCATCGGGGTTATCGTTAAACAAGTATTAGGTATTGATGTATAAGCACTTTGGTGCTTTTTTTATCTTTCTTGTAGAACAAGTTTTAGTCCTAATCCATCCACAATTCTCAGTAAAGTATCCATATTGGGTATATGTTTTTCATTCTCTAATCTTGAAATAGCTTGTTGGGAAACATTTGCTTTTTTCGCAAGTTCTGATTGTGTAATATTAAGCTTTTTTCTTACCAATACAATTTGTTCAATCAGTTCGTATTCTTTTTTTACCTGATTAAAATGATAACTAACTTCCTGATTAGATAGTTCCTTATCTAGTATTTCTTTTATACTTACTTTTTCAAATGGCATATTACCCTCTCTATCCTATTTCTTTTGATCGTTTTATAACTAAGTTCTTATCTTTAATTTCTGCTCTATTTTTTTGTTTTTTACATGCATGAAGTATATACAAATTTTCATTATTTTCTAATACATAAAAAAATCGATTGTGTTTTCTAAACTTTATCTCATAAATTTTCTCGTGAAAATGTTTAACTTCTAAATGATTCAAATAATTAACACTCCCACTTTCTAAGATACTTAGAATGTATAACGCTTCAGCTTTTTCCTCCTTGCTTAAAGAATATATAAAGTCCAATATTAAATTCTTACCACCTATTGTTTTATAAAAATGTATAATATTATTTTGCGATTACGTAAACATTAAAAACATTATACATCATATTTGATGTATATAATAATATCAGTTACATACCTTTTGATATTCTATACAATGTCTTGATAAAAAGTCCTATTCATTCTAAATCACTTCTTCATTGAATGATGAACTACTACTAACCCCAGGCAACTTAACATAAATATAAAACCAAAAGTAACATAATAACTTTGAAATAGATCCATTATTAATCCAGAAAACACAATTCCTAATATCGCGCCTAATCCATACGCCGTAAATACAATCCCATAGTTTTTACTATATCCATATGAACCAAATAATAATCTAGTCGCATTAGGCGCAATCGATAACCATGCCCCTAAATTTAACCAATAGATTGAGAAACTAATTATAAATATTATAGATAACTCTATTCTTAAGAATAAAAGTAAAAGGGATGAAATTAGGATTAAGCTATACGATAGATTCATCGCAAAGCGTATAGAATAACGATCTATGATTAACCCAAAAAGTGGTCTTCCGAATCCATTTAATATGGCAAATAAACTCATTAAGGATGCGACTGTAATTGAATCTAACTTAAACAATTCAATCCCAATCTTGCTTGTTAAGCCTATGATCATTAAACCAATCATTGTGCCTAACACAAAATTTAAATAAAGATGTTTGAATTCACTCGTCTTTAAAATAGGATAATCCCAATTAAGCTCACTTTTATTCTCAACATATTTCAATGGAATAAATAAACTAATAAATAAGAGTATCACAAACATAATATAACTTATCATTCTAAATGAACTCATTAATCCATATGTTTGAATTAAATATGCCCCTAATGGAGCTGTAATTAAAGGAGATAAACCAAAACCAACAAGGATAATACCAACCACAAATCCAATTCGTCTCTCAAACCATAAATTAACATTTTGAATTGGAACTCCATACATTAAGCCAACCCCTGTACCACCAATAACCCCATAAGTAATGGTTAGTATGTAAATATTAGATGAAAGAGATGACAAGAAATACGCAGATGCGACAAGAATACTTCCTAAAACTAATAGAAATCTAGAATTAAATCGTTCAATATATCTCCCTGAGATAAACATAGAGATTGAATAAAAAGCTAATGCGAACATGTATGGTAATCCACTAAGTGTTGTATTCACATTAAAATAAGCTTCAATGGATAATCGAAAAACACTGTAAGAATATACAGACCCTAAACTCATCATCATCACAAAACTAAGTAATACAAAGATCCAAGCTTTTGTATGATTCTTCATACTAACCTAAACTTCCCCGAATCTTACCCATCTTCACAATCCATTCATTCAAAATCTTCTGTTCTTCTTGAGAATCTTCAAACAAGTCTTTTTGACGTCCCATAAGATGTAAGATAATCGGACGGGTTGATTTAAGTAAAGTATGATAAAACTCATCTTCATTCAATTCATTCTCAATCTTCTGAATCTCTAATATTTCACATGCTAATTCATAATCTTCGATATACTCCAATCTTACACTTTCATCCACAATTCCTCTTGATACACGTGTATTGAGATACTTCTGCGCAAATATAAGATCATTTTTAAGCTGTGGATAGTACAGTAATAATTGTTCAATCCCTTCTCTTCCAAATAAAGTTAATATTTCTTTTAATCCTCTACCAACCCCAATAAATTCTGGAGGTAACCCTAAGGTATATAATG
>JAJZTY010000069.1 GCA_021847325.1 Bacillota bacterium | reverse complement strand
CTTGTACCACAGGTTGTAGATGCGGTTAAGCTACCGGTTATTGCAGCAGGTGGAATTGCGGATGGAAGAGGCTACATTGCAGCCTTAGCACTCGGTGCAATTGGTGTTCAAGTTGGTACTTGTTTACTAGTAGCGGATGAGTGTCCAATTCATGAAAACTATAAGAATGCTGTTTTAACCGCAAAAGATACTGATACTGTGGTAACAGGAAGAAGTGTTTCTGCTCCTGTACGTATCAAAAAGAACAGAATGAGTCAAAATTACTTAAAACTTGAAAAAGAAGGTGCTGATCGAGAGGAACTAGAGAAGTTAACATTAGGTTCTTTACGAAAAGCTGTTTTTGATGGTGATGTTGAAAATGGTTCCTTAATGATGGGACAAATTGCTGGTATGCTTAAGCAAACTAAACCTCTTAAAACGATTTTTGAAGATATTTTATGTGATGCGAATAATCAAATTCAATCTATTCAAGTAAAACTTGGAGTTAATAATGAATAAAATACAAATCCGAAATAAAACACTAAACATTCCTCTTATTCAAGGAGGAATGGGTATTGGTGTTTCATTGGGAAATTTAGCAGGTCATGTGATGAAAGAGGGTGGATTGGGTGTTATATCAGCTGCTCAACCTGGTTATTTAGAACATGATTTCAAAACAAATACGATTGAAGCAAATATTCGTGCTATGAAGAATGAGATTTTAAAAGCACGTTCGATTTCTAACGGTAATGGTTTATTAGGTGTTAATCTTATGGTTGCGGCTGAACATTACGATGTTTATGCTAAAGCAATCTCTGAAATGGATATTGATGTCATCATTAGTGGAGCTGGATTACCACTTGAGTTACCGACTTTATCACAAAACCCTGATATTCTATTAGCTCCAATTATTTCAAGTGCAAAGGCTATGGTGTTGCTGGTTAAACGTTGGTTATCACGAGCTAATCGATTACCGGATTTAATCATTATAGAAGGACCGTTAGCAGGAGGTCATTTAGGTTTTTCTTGGGATCAATTAAATAATCAATCTTATCCTTCATTGGAATCGATTTTAGAAGATGTATTACTATCAATTAAAGAGAATAATTGGAATATTCCTGTATTTGTAGCAGGTGGAATATACACCAAAGAAGATATTGAAATGTTTTTAAACTTAGGTGCGGACGGTGTCCAAATGGCGACACGTTTTATTACGACGTTTGAATGTGATGCAAATATAAAATTCAAAGAAGCATTTATTCATGCAAAGGAAAGTGACATACGATTTGTTATAAGTCCTTCAGGTTATCCTGGACGTGCAATTGATAATAAATTAGTCACAACACTTATGAATCAAGAGAAAATAAGAGTTAAGCATTGTTATAACTGTTTAAAACCTTGTAATCCTGCTACAACTCCTTATTGCATTACAGAAGCATTAATTCAGGCTGTAAAAGGTAATATTGATGAAGGTTTAGTTTTTACTGGAGTCAATGGATATCGCAATAAATCAATTATTCATGTTTCTGAATTAATTGATGAATTGTTTCCAGAAAGGAAGAATCACGTATGAAAATAGGTTTTCTATTTGTAGGACAAGGTTCACAAACAGTTGGAATGGGTCAAGATGTATATCAAAATTATTCAAGTTCTAAAGAATTATTCGATTCTGTAACGCTTGATTTTGACATAAAGGATGTATGTTTTAACGGACCAAAAGAAAAGTTGGATCAAACATACTATACACAACCGAGTTTACTTGTAACCTCACTTGCGATTGCGAATGCGTTAAATGAAGAGGGAGTTCATGCAGAGTATGTTGCTGGATTAAGTCTAGGGGAGTATAGTGCGTTAACCTATGCAGGTTGTATTAGTGTTAATGATGCGGTTCAATTAGTCTCACAGAGAGGTGAGATTATATCAAATGCTTTGCCATCTAATATGAGTGGTATGGCTGCTGTATTAAGTGATCAGTTAGAAACAATTAATGAAGTAATAAAAAGTGTTGAATCAGAAAATTTAGGATGTTTAGAAATAGCGAATTATAATAGCCCTTCTCAAACAGTAATTAGTGGTGAGTCTAAGGCACTAGAACATGCTATATCTTTGTTAAAGGATAGAAAGATTAGATGTATTCCTTTATCGGTAAGTGGAGCATTTCATACTTCATTATTGAATAAAGCGAGTCAAGAACTAAATCAAGTATTGAATCACTATGAGTTTAAGCAACCTAAATGTACTGTCATATTTAATATTAGTGGTGATATAGAAACTGATATAAAAACTGCACTCACACGTCAAATTTGCTCGTCTGTACAATGGGTAAAAACAATTAAAAAAATGAGAGATCGTGGTGTTGATTGTTTCATTGAAATAGGACCGAAGAATAGTTTACAAAAACTTGTTAAGCAAATTATTCCTGATGCGAAGGTATTCTCAGTGGATTCAAAAGAGACTATTAAGCAAATGATTGGAGAACTATATGGATAGAAATGTATGTGTTGTCACTGGAGCTTCGAGTGGTATTGGTCGTCAGATAGCGATTGATTTTGCAAAAGAAGGTTATGACTTAGTTATCAACTATAGTTCTAATCATGCTAGTGCATTAGAAGTAGCGAAGGAATGTGAATTGTATGGAAGTAAAACACTTGTTCTTGGATTTGATGTTTCAAATGGAAGTGAAGTTGAAGAAAAGTTCAAAATAATCATTGAGACTTTTGGTAAGATAGATGTTCTTATTAATAATTCTGGAATAACACGTGATGGACTTGTCTTAAGAATGAATGAGAAGGATTTTGAAGATGTCATTGATATCAATTTAAAAGGTGCTTTTAATTGTTCAAAATCAGCTTTAAAATACATGTTTAAAGCTCGTTCTGGAAAAATTATTAATATGACAAGTGTGATTGGTTTGATTGGAAATCTTGGACAAGCGAATTACGCTGCTTCAAAAGCGGGTTTAATTGGATTAACAAAGTCACTAGCAAAAGAATGTGCATCGCGTAATATTACAGTTAATGCGATTGCGCCAGGTTTTATTCAAACTCGAATGACAGATCAATTGAATGATGATATAAAGCAATCTATTTTAAAACAAATTCCAAATGGTCGTTTTGGTTCTTGTGAAGATATCTCTAATTGTGCTTTGTTTCTAGCAAGTACAAAAGCAAATTATATAAATGGACAAGTCATTCAAGTGGATGGCGGGATGGTAATGTAACATGAAACGTAGAGTTGTAATAACAGGAATGGGTGTTGTTAGTCCAATTGGAAATGATTGTACTACTTTTTGGAATAGTATTTTGAATCAAACATGTGGAATTGATGAGATTAAATCGTTTAATACGGATGAGTATAAAGTGAAGTTGGCTGCTGAGGTAAAGGACTTAAATGAAGATCTCTATTTTACGAAACGTGAGTTACAGTTCAATGATCGTTTTACTGTATTCGCGAGAATTGCAACTAAACAAGCCGTACAAGATTCAAAAATAGAGATTGATTCGATTAATAAGAATCGTTTTGGAGTTATTATTGGTTCTGGCATTGGTGGATTAGCATCACTTGAAAATGCAAGTAACAGTTTAAAAGATCGTGGACCAAGTCGTATTTCGCCATATTTTATTCCTATGACATTGATTAACTTAGCAGCTGGTCAAGTTGCGATTGATCAAAAAGCACAAGGCTTATGTTCATCTGTTGTAACAGCTTGTGCTGCAGGTACGAATGCAATAGGGGAAGCTTTCCATAAAATTCGAGATGGTTATCAGGATGTGATGATTGCAGGTGGAAGTGAAGCTGCAATTACACCACTTGGTATTGCAGGTTTTATGGTTATGCGTGCTTTACATGCTGGTTCGGATAAGAATTATGCATCAATCCCATTTGATGAAAATCGTAGTGGTTTCGTTATGGGAGAAGGTGCAGGAATATTAATTCTTGAAGAACTTGAACACGCTTTAGCACGTAAAGCAAATATATTAGCAGAAGTCATTGGGTATGGAAGTTCTTGTGATGCACATCATATTACTGCACCTGTTGAAGATGGATCTGGAGCTGCATATGCTATGGTAGAGGCTATTCATGATGCAGGAATTGAAAAAGAAGAAATAGAATATATCAATGCTCATGGAACTAGTACTCCATTGAATGATAAAACTGAAACATTAGCCGTTAAAAATGCTTTCAAAGAACATAGCAAGCATTTAGCAATGTCTTCTACAAAGTCTTATACAGGACATTTATTAGGTGCAAGTGGTGCGGTTGAAGCAATCATTTGTGTTAAAGCTTTACAGGATGGTTATATTCCAGCAACGATTAACTCAAAAGCGCAAGATGTTTTATGTGATTTAGATGTTGTATTAAAAGAGGGTCGTAAACAGTCATTAAGAACTGTTATGTCTAACTCTTTGGGATTTGGTGGACATAATGCATCCATTATTCTAAGGAAGTATGAACAATGAAATATAATATAGAAGAAATAAAATCAATTATACCGCATCGTTATCCTTTCTTGTTAATTGATCAGATTGATGATATCTATGATCAAACAATTATCGGTAAAAAAGCAGTCACAATTAACGAACCTTTTTTTCAAGGTCATTTTCCTGAAAAAGCAGTAATGCCTGGTGTATTAATCATAGAAGCATTAGCTCAAACGGGTGCAGTATTACTATTATCTCAAGAAGAATTTAAAGGGAAAATTGCTTATTTTGCAGGAATAGATCAAGTTCGTTTTAAACAAGTTGTTCGTCCTGGTGATGTATTAAAACTTGAAGTAACATTAACTCGTCAACGTTCAAGTGTTGGTTTTGCGTCCGCAAAAGCTTATGTTGATAATAATGTAGTTTGTACTGCAGAATTGATGTTTAAAGTGGGTGAATAGATGACACTTTTTAGATTAATTACTTTTCTCTTAAATTTACCGATTGTTTATCTGAAGTCTAGAAATATAGATCTCTTAAGTTTTGAACAACGGTTTACCATACTTAAAAAATTGTGTTTGTCGATAATTAAGCAATGGGGAATTAAGCTAAAAGTAAAAATATCAGATAAAATTGATATCAATGAACCTTATTATCTTGTATCTAATCATCAAGGAACATTTGATCCCATTTTTTTGATTGCATCGTCGCCAGTAGCTCACTCGTTTATATCAAAAGAAGAGAATTTAAAAATACCCATAATTGGTACTTGGGGTAAGAAGATTGAATTTATCACATTTAATCGAACTGATTTTGAAGATAATGTACAAATGTTAAGACAATCGATGAGATTCCTTAAAGAAAGAAAATCCTTACTCGTCTTTCCTGAAGGAACCAGATCTAGATCGGATCAAATGTTAGAGTTTAAACCAGGTGCTTTATTACCTGCATATGGTGCTAAAGTTAAGATTATACCTGTCACACTAACTCATTCATATAAAATGGATAGATTTAAAGAAAAAGTAAGTGAAATTTGTGTTATCTATCATGATCCTATTGACTACGTGGATTATAAACCATTGAATTATCAAGAATGCAGTGATTTAATCAAAAATATTATTGCGTCAAATTAATAAAATTCAATTCACTATCTAAATGAATTATTTCAATAGTGGGGATAGCTTTGTTAGAAGCTAAAACAATACATAGAAGTGGGTTAAACGATACTGTTTCAAAATAATACTCGTTTAACTCTTTTTTTAATAAATAGGATTTATCATCAAGAAGTTTTATAACTGATTCTCGTTTACACCAGTCTAAGATTGGATTCAATTTATCAAGCTTTAGTTTGTCGATTAGGGACTGTTGGATTGGCCTTATTATTTCACAATCAATTCCTATAGGTTGATTTGAGTAGATGACAACTAAAAATTGATTTGAATGAGAGATTGATATATAACCTGTATTTAAAATAGGTTTACCAGTTTCTTTGTATTGTGGAATCTCTAAATTAAATTTATGTGCTAATTTAGTTATAATATTTTTTGAACTATTATTTTTCCAATGTGAATTTAGGTTTTGAATAATATAAAGTTTCATAGTTAAAGTTTATCATACTTATGATAGTCTATATTGCATTAATGTTTGCTTACTGTATAATTGATACGTATTTCAGAAAGGGTATTACAATGAAAAAAATTGCTTTGTATGGGTTTAATAACTTAACCAAAACATGTAGTTTTAATATTTATGATATCTGTTATGCAAAGACAGAAGAAGAAAGAAAAGATTATTTAGCTTATATTGATGAACAATATAACTCAACACGTTTAACCAAAATATTGACAGATGTTACTAAGATGATTGGTGCATATGTTTTAAATATTGCAAAACAAGATTATGAACCTCAAGGGGCAAGTGTTACTATTTTAATTAGTGAAGAACCAATTGATGAAAAGTTCTTGGATGATTCATGCAATGTCGCAAAGATTGAAAATGGAGTAGTTACACCACGTACAATCGTAGGACATTTAGATAAAAGTCATGTGACTGTTCATACATATCCTGAATATCATCCTAATCATGAAATTTCAACGTTTAGAGTTGATATTGATGTATCAACCTGTGGTAGAATTTCACCTTTAAAAGCTTTAGATTATTTAATTGGTAGTTTTGATTCAGATATTATAACCATTGATTATCGTGTTCGTGGTTTTACACGTGGTTTGGATGGTAAAAAGTTTTTTATTGATCATGATATTAATTCAATTCAAAATTATATCGAACCTAAAACATTAGACCGATATAATCGAATTGATGTTAATGTTTATGAATCGAATCTTTTCCATACTAAAATGATGTTAAAAAATATTGATTTGGAAAATTATATGTTTACAAGTGATATTAATAGTTATGATCCTAAGGATCAAGCTGAAATATATAATTTGGTTCATCATGAAATGACAGAAATTTTCAATGGACGTAATATATTTAATAAGGAGGATGAATCATGATTGATCTATGGTACAGTGAGTTTCATTCCGAAACAATAAAATTTTCAGTTCAAGTTGAGAAGCAATTGCTTAGTAAACAAAGTCCTTTTCAAAGAATAGATGTGTTTGAATCTAAAGAATTAGGACGTTTCTTTACACTCGATGGTTATATTATGATTACTGAAAAAGATGAATTTATTTATCATGATATGATTGTGCATGTGCCTATGCATGTAAATCCTAATATAAAAAAGGTATTAGTAATAGGTGCAGGGGATGGTGGTACTGTACGTGAATTATGTCGTTATCCATCCATTGAACACATTGATATGGTTGAGATTGATGAAATGGTAGTACAGGTTTGTGAAGAGTACTTTCCAATCTCGGCTCATAAATTAAGAGATGAAAGAGTTACTTTATATTTTGAAGATGGATTAAAGTTTGTTGCTCAAAAGAAGAATGAATATGACTTGATAATTGTAGATTCTACTGATCCTTTTGGACCAGGAGAAGGTTTGTTTACTCGTTCTTTCTATCAAGATTGTTATAGTGCTTTAAATGAAGATGGAATATTAGTTAACCAACATGAAAGTCCATTCTATGATCATTATAAAAAGAATATGCAACGTGCACATAAGCGTATTGTAGAATCATTTCCTATTGCGCAAGTCTATCAAGCCTTTATTCCAACTTATGCTTCTGGACATTGGTTGTTTGGTTTTGCAAGTAAGAAATTTGATCCGATTTTAGATTTTAAAAAGGATGCATGGAAATCACTGAATTTAGTTACAAAGTATTATAATTCAAAGATACATGAAGCGGCTTTTGCCTTACCTAATTATGTTATTGATTTATTAAATCAAGGTAAGAACAATGAATAAGTTTAATACAGTCTTATTTGATTTAGATGGAACGTTATTACCAATAAATGGTGAAGCATTTGAAGCAATTTATTTTAAAGGATTATCTTCTTACTTTTTGGATAAGTATGAACCAAAAGAATTTATAAAATTAATTTGGACTGCTACTAAAGCTATGGTATTAGATACAAGTTCAAAAACAAATGAAGAAGCTTTTATGGATGCATTACAAGCCTTAGTGAATGAAGATATCACTTGGATGCAAGAACGATTTAATCAGTTTTATTTGAATGAATTTGATCAAATAAAGATTGCGGTGACACCCAATCCATCAATTCAAGAGGCTGTTAAGCTATTAAAAGAGAAGGGATATCGTTTAATCATAGCGACAAATCCAATGTTTCCTAAAATCGCAATTGAGAAGCGAATTGAATGGACTGGTTGTGATCGCAATGATTTTGAATATGTGACTTCATTTGAAAAGAATCATTACTGTAAGCCTCAGTTAAAGTTTTATGAAGAAGTATTAAGTGATCTAGATTTAGATGCTAGTCAATGTTTAATGGTTGGGAATGATATTAATGAGGACATGATTGTATCAAAGTTAAATATGTCTACTTATTTGATTACTAATCATGTTATACAAGATACCATTATCCCTGATTCTGTTAATTATTCTGGGAATTATGATGATTTTTATCAATTTGTGAAAAGTTTAGAACCTGTTATGTAATGGGTTCTTTTATTGTGATTTATAGTATAAAAAGGTATATTAATAGTAAGGAGGATTATATGAAAAGAGTTAAACATACACCGCATAAATCTTCGTTTGGAGTTAATGCCAATATTGTTATTTTAATTGTATGGTTTGGTGCATTTATATTAAGTTTAATTGAACCGATATCTTTCTTATCATTCTCTATTCCTTTTATCATTTTGTTTATGGAAACTGAAAGTTCTTTAGTAAAACAACATGCGATTCAAGCTATTTCGTTGTTCTTTTTTAATATCTTAGCAACTTTATTTATATTTATATTCCCATTTTTCAGTTTTATATTCTGGATTGTAGCGATTATAGAATTAGCTTTAATTGTTGTGGCAGCTCAAAGAGGTTGGGATTATCAAGAATATGATTTACCTTTTATTCAACCTCTAACTCGAATCGTTAAAAAATTCTTATTACGTTAATCTTCAAATTGTTTATATTTTGTTTTTTGACTATAATAAAATAATGAAACCAATTCAATATTATATTGCGCTATATGGTGCAAAATTAGCTGTGTTTACATTAAAAAAATTAGGAAGAAATGGAACTCAGTTTCCTGGTGCATTAGCAATGCGTATTTGTCCTAATTTTTTAAAGTATGTTCCAAAGCCAAATAAGCTTGTTGCTATTACAGGAACCAATGGTAAGACAACGGTCACAAACCTTATAAGTGATGTATTAGTTAAAGCGAATTATACAATTGCGAATAATGCCATGGGTAGTAATATTCGTGAAGGTATCATTACCACAATGGTAAATGCAACTAATATTTGGGGTAATAAAATTAAAGTGGATTATATCGTTTTAGAAGTCGATGAGCGTGTTTCT
>JAJZTY010000068.1 GCA_021847325.1 Bacillota bacterium | reverse complement strand
ATCTCAACTAAATTGTACTGTTTCATACAATTTACATAATGAGACATATTATTGGGTTCTAATCTTAACTTATCATTGAGCTTGACAATATCATCTCTTAAAATATCTGGAACATATTCTAGTGATAACTCAATTGACTTAACCACTGTATTATTCTGTAGTAATACTTGGATTTGCCTTAGGTATATTGGAAAATGATATCTAATACTTTTAATTTTAATTCGTGCTTTTCTCTCTAATATGAGTATTGGAAGAAAATAAGCTATTAAGCAAGCTAGAAAAGTCAAACCAACAATTATTAATTTATTATCATAAAATAGGATTGTTAAAAGAAAATATCTTAGTATACAAATCGTTTTATATCGTCTTATAAACCAATCATTATTAAGTTCAATATTAAGAATATGTTCAATTTTTCTAATTCGGTCATTCTTAATTCTACTTAATTCGCATATCTGATTATCAAAATAAACCCAAATTATCAATCCAACTAATATTAAGAAAGTCATAATCTCTCACTCCTTACAATCCAAGGTACAGATATCAATTTGTATGAAAAGAAGAAAGTAAATAGGATTAAGACTAGAAAAATAAATAAACTAAAGTAATAAAAATGCATAGACTCTATCATATTGGTTTGAAATAACATATTATGTGACATCCAAGCAATTCCACACGCAAATAAGGCCAATATCTGAATTTGATTCTTTGTTTTATTTTGTTCGCTTTTAAATAAAGTTGTATCTTCTATCCAATCTTCTATGTCATTTTGAATTATTTCTAATCCTTCTATATAGTTAAAGGTTCCATAGTTTTCAACCGCTAACATAAGATAAATCAAATTTGAAACAATAAAATGTGATTGATATTGAATAAACTTTTGTGCACCTATTTTTGGATAACCACCATTTTCAATTTCATTAATCCAAAGAGCGATTTGATTTCGCAATTCACCCTCAGTATGATCTATACACTCTTTTAATGATGAGTATATTTTAGGATGTTGTTTAAAACTAACTAAGAATTGTTGTAAAAAATCAGTTAACTGATAAAAATCTCTTTCTTCTCTTTTCCAACATAGATTAAATTGAATAAAAAATGGACTTAATCCTAAAGCTAATATAACTAATAAGCCAATATAGTTAATCGGTAATTTAAAGCCTAAGGCTACTAAAATGATTACTAATAACTCCACTAAAATTAAAATAAAACTTCGAATATTAATACACTTTATTAGATCGATAACTCTCCATAAATTGCTTATACTTAATTGTCTTACTTTTTTCATTTTTATGATAAATTGTTTGTTTTACTCCTTCATACATATTTCCCACATCATAATAAACAACTTCTCGGATTTTTCTTTGAACACCTTTTTGATTGGTAGAAATTTCTAAATGAACACCAATATCTAAACTATCATGTATCATTGAATTAATACTTTGATTGCTTAAATCCGTTCCTGGCATCATAATCATCATTCGATACGGGATAGAATATGCACTCTCTGCATGAACAGTACTAATCAAGCTTGTCCCAGTTGAGATACTCTGTAATAAATAAATTATTTCAACACCTCGAATTTCTGAAACACAAATCCAATCTGGTCTTTGTCTTAAACTTGTTTTTATCGCTTTCTCATACGAGAAATGGTCTTGTACCTTTAACATAACATGATCTTTTTTGGGATGAATGTCTCCATATCTAAGCTCTAAACTATCTTCAATCGTGATTACTCTCTGATGAGCTGGAATACTCTCCATTAAATATTTAACAAATTCAGTTTTCCCAGAACCTGGTAGTCCACTAATCATTATATTTTTGCGATCTTGAATCGCTTCTTGTAGAAACTCAATAACCCATATTGGGGCATAATGCTTAATTCCAGTAAGTTCATCATGTAATCTACAAATCGAAGGTGTTTTACGAATTGATAAGCTCAATCCACCTCTCGCAATACTTTGATGTAAAATACTTATCCTAAGCTCACTCGTTTCTGCTTCTAATACTGGAGAAGTTGTATTGAATGGACAATTTACAAAATTCGCTATCTTAAACACTAAAGCTTGAATCGCTTCATGGGCTATAAATGGTTCGATTGGATATCGTCCCTTTGTTAAATGATCAACCCATACTTGCTTACCATTATAGTTAATATCTGTGATTTGATTATCATTAATAAGATTCTGCAAAACTCCAAAATCAAATTCATTGAGCATACAAATAACCTAATAAAATAGAATCATAAAGAATACATTCATCTTCACTAAAGAACTCTGAAGTAGGAGTAATTGTAATATCTCCTACCGCAATAACTTTTGTAAGGATAGGAATCTCCTCTTGATCAACCGCAATTAACATTATTTTGGGAACTTGATTCGTTTTATTATCAACTTCATTCCCATTTTTATCTTTTATACTCAAAACTCTAACTTGCTTGAAAAGCAAATCCACAATCGTCTCACGATTATTCTTAATTGTCCCATAGATATCAATTTTAGAACCCGCTTGAATCGTATTCCCCGCTGTACTACTCATGTTCACATCTAACGCAAATACAGCCTGATTCACCTTCAACAATAGAGCTGGTTTATCTATCGTATCGTCAAGTTGTTCTATACTTGATTCATACACCAAGCTTCCTTCTGGGATTGAAGTGTTTAACTTAACATATTTGCCAACAATATCATTTTTCTTAAGAACTACTTGATCACTTAAGTATGCTTTTGGAATCTTTATTAACTTAATCGAATCCTGATCAATTTGAGTTCGAGCAACTAAATTGTTATTGGCTACATATACCTCAATAAGTTCCAATTCATGATTAATGTAAATAATACTAATACCGTAAGAAATCAAACAAATACAAATAACCACACTCACAAACAGAATATTTTGTTTTTTTATCACGAATCTACCTCAATCATCGTTTCATCAAAAACCCATTCAATTCCTAAACCATTAACTCCAAGTTTTACTCTCAACGCTAGGGGTTCAGGATGAAAACCTATTATTTCTATCACATTAATATTCTCACCATACTCTCTTATATTTATGTTTCCATTAACAATCTCACTCACCTTTTCAACTCTTTCTGAAATACTTAAACGATCTAACTCAACTAAACTCTCTTGAACACTTTGATTGAGTATTAATCGAGACATATACTGAATAGAATCAATCCGTATGTATAACATAAACCCAAGTGCTAATCCCATTAATACTACAAATAACGCATAAGCTTGAATAATACCTTTCATATCGACCTCATTCATATATATGATTCAAAAGTCAAATAACCTAAAAAAAACAAAAAAAAAGACAAACGTTTAAGTTTGTCTAATTAATGAGCATGAGCTGATTCTGCTAGAGGATCAACACCAGTTTCCATAAATGCAGTGATACGTGAGCGATGGGCTTCTGTAGAAGGTTTACATTGAGTAGGACTCTTAGCTTCACCATTCACTAGAGCTTCAGCTAAACCAGCACAACCAGGATAACCACATGCACCACAGTTGTATCCAGGTAACATACCCGTAATTTGTTCAACACGTGTATCTACTTCAACATGTAAGAACTTACCTGCTATTGCTAGTAATAATCCTAATGCAGACCCTAAAACTAACATCATTAAACTTGCACTAAGCATTTTTTATCTCCTTAATCTGTTGGGAAGGATGATTCCCACAATGACCCAACGAACATGAACTACAAGTTGCCTCAATTTCTTCACAACCTTCAGGACGAGGTGTCTTATGATTTAGGAAATAAACTAAGCCATAAAAACCACCGAGTGCAGCTAAGTAAAGAATCGCTTCCATACTAGATTAAACCTACGAAACTTGTAAAGATACCTGCCATAATAGCAGCAACAATTAACGCAATTGGATTACCTTTAAATGCATTAGGTACATCTGCATAATCCAATCTTTCACGAATTGTAGAGAAGATATAAAGAACCATCATGAATCCAATAGGAGTAGCTAAAGAATAAACAACCATTTCAACGAATGTAAATCCTTCAGTGATGTTAATTAAAGTTACATACAATACTACACAGTTAGTCGTAATTAATGGTAAGTAAATACCTAAAGCTTTATATAAAACTGTAGAGTATTTCTTTAAGACTAATTCAACGAACTGAACAAATGCCGCAATTACAAGAATAAAGGTAATAAGATCCATGTATTCTAGTGAAAGAGGTACTAAAACATTGTAATACAGGATGTATGTAAATACGGATGATCCAAAGATAACGAACACAACAGCAGCACCCATACCAAGTGCAGAACTCGTTTTACGAGAAACACCTAATAGAGGACACATACCTAAGAACTTCGTTAAAACTACGTTATTAATAACTACGGCAGAAAAGAATAAAGAAAATAGTTCCATCTTATTTTGCCTCCTTTAACTTAGGTTGGTGGTTACGAATAGCACTTACACCTGCAGCTAATAAAGCAAAGGTTAAGAAAGCACCAATAGGACCACTAAAAATAGGAATTGTAAACTGACTAGGAATTAAAGTAACTGAGAACACTTCAACATTAGTAAAAGGGTTCGTGAAGTTAACAATACCCGTCGCCAAAATCTGACGAATCAATGACATAGCAACTAAGCTAAGTGTATAAGCTACACCCATATTTAGTCCATCTAAAGCGGAAGCAGCAACACCATTCTTAGATGCAAACGCTTCAGCACGACCTAAGATAATGCAGTTAACAACGATTAAAGGAATAAATACACCTAATGCTGCATCGATAGCAGGTGCATAAGCTTTAATTAATAACTCAACTGCTTTAACTAAAGTTGCAATAACAACAATATATACAGGAATACGGATTTCATCCGGAGTAATATTACGAATGAGAGAGATAATGATGTTTGAAACAGTAAGAATCGCAATAACAGAAACTCCCATTCCCAACGCATTATTCAAGTTAATCGTAATAGCTAATGTTGAACAAATTCCAAGATACAATCCAAATACTGGATTCTCTTTTAATAGATTCAAACCATAATTTAATATTGATTTCATTGGTTATCCTCCTACTTCAAGGATTCAAATACAGCAATCGCCGCATTGATTCCTTCAATAACTGCTTTTGATGAAATAGTAGCACCAGAAATGGTATCTAACTTATCATCCACTGATTTATTAACAATACTATTTATGAACTCAGGTTCACCAACTTTTGTTCCTAAACCTGGAGTATCATTAACATAATTCATTTTTAAACCAGCAATTTTACCATTTAGATCAAATCCAATAATGAATTCAATCACATCTTTATAACCTTGAATGCTTACATTAAACGCATAACCAGCACCTGTAGCTTCATAAGCATTAACTACAACATCATTCTCTTCAATTGTAATTTCAGCAAATTCAGTTGCGCCTGGGAAGATTTCTTGTAAGCTAGCTTTAACAGCAGCAATTTTCTTTTCAGCAATAATTGGAGCAGTAATTTGATTTACAAAACCTAAGATTCCGCCTGCTAATGCACTAATAATCGCTAAGAATACGGTTAAATGAATAATTTTTTTCATTTTACACTCCTCCTAGTCCAACGCTGCAGCAATAGCAGCATTTACAGCTTTAACAACAGATTGAGACGTAATGGTAGCACCAGATACGACATCAACACTTGCAGTCTCATCAACAATAGAAACTCCAACAAACTGTGATAAGAAGACATCACTATTCGTCTTGTCTCCAATATTCTTAGAATCAGAGAATGTTACATACGCAACACTTTCAATAACTTGAGTTGCAGTATTGATCTTGACTTCTAATGTATTTGGTTTTGGATCATCAGAATGATCACTTTGGAATGCATAACCATTAATATTAACAACAAATGTTGTCACATCACCATCCGCAACTTCAGAAACAATTACGGCTGTTGGAGATGTTTGTTGTGAAATCACAACTGGTTCACCTTTTAGATTTATAGTTACAACAGGTTCTTCTTCAACAACTGGCGCAATATAATCAACTTGGTTCGCAAATACACCTACTGTTAAGAAACCTAAAGCTCCAATAACAGTTAACGAAATTGCATATTTCTTAACTTTTTCAAATGCCCATCCGTCAAAAGCACGATCAATCAATGGAGTCATCATATTCATAAATAGGATAGAACGAATAACACCTTCAGGTAAACTACCTTTAATACGAATCAAGAATGTTAATAACGCAACCCCAAACGCAAACAATATACGACCAGGAATGGATGTTGGACTTGTTACAGGGTCAGTCATCATAAAGATAGCCCCAAACATAGCTCCACCTGTTACCATATGGAATACTGGATACCAGATTCCCATACCCTTCATTGCTGCTAATATAGATGCAAACGCAAATAATGAACCTAAGAATACAACAGGTACTCTCCAGTCAATAATCTTACGTACTGCTAGATAAATACCAACAGCAAGTATCAATAATGTATTAGTTTCACCTAAACCACCAACGTAACCACCAGTAGCTAAACTCCATAATCCACCAAATTGGTCTAAATATTTAGTCACAACAGCAGGATCTTTAATTACCCAACCTAATGTTTCCATAACTTGATTTGGTGTAGCACCAGTTACAACATCCGCAAATTTATCAGTGATAAAACCACCGAAGGATAAAACAGAAACTGCACGACCAACACCAGCTGGGTTAAAGATATTATGTCCAAAACCACCAAACACTAATTTACCAATAAAGATAGCGATAAAACTACCGATAAAGATAACATAAAGTGGTTTGTTCACGCCCATCATACCAACATAAAGTAATGCAGTAACCCAAGGGAATGACGTATTTAAGTGCTTCCAGATATTCTTCTTATAGAATAATGCCCATAACACTTCAACAACTATAGAAGTACCTAACGCAGTTAAAATCATTAACAACGCATGAATACCATAATCAGCACCTAATTTTGTAAAATAGAAATAAACAGAATACGCTAGAACCAACGCAATCCCAACTGTTAATTCAGTCATGATACGTTGTGTGCTAAGAGGCGTACGATAGTTTGGAGAAACTCTAAAGTTAAATTTCATCGTTTGGTCCTAACCTTTCTTTAACGCTAAAGCACGTTTAGCTCTTCTTACACCTTCAGTCACATCAATCTTTGATGGACATACATAGGTACATAAACCACATTCGATACATTGGTCAGCTCTTAATTGAGTCATCCAATTAATATCTTTCATCTTTTCTGCATTGTTAATACGAACAGGAAGTAATCCAGCAGGACATGCATCATTACAACGTCCACAACGCATACATTCCATTGCTTCAACTGGATTGTTCTTTAAGATTGTTATCGCATTGGTATAGTTCGTAATTACAAACTCATCTGTAGGAATTGTTTTACCCATCATCGGACCACCTGCAATGACTAAAACATCTTCACTGGAATAACCACCAATTTGAGCAACAACTTCAGATACTTTAGTTCCATAAGGAACACGAACGTTTGTAGGATTCTTCAATCCATCACCAGAGAATGTAACAACCTTCTCAACAATACCTTCTCCATATTTTAGAGAACGTGCAAACGCAATTGCTGTCGTAATGTTATTTACGATAATTCCAATTTCAGATGGTAAACGATTGTAGCGTTTCTTACAGTACTCATAAACCAAAGTACGTTCCCATCCCATTGGATAAACATCTGGTGTTTCAAACACTTGAATGTTTGATTCAGTTTTAAATGCTTCTTTAAGTTGGGCAATTAACTCTTTTTTTGTCTTTTTAATTGCTACAATAGCTTTAGGTGCAGTACTCATTTTTAAAAGTGCTTTAACACCAAGTACTGTATCTTCTAAACTTTCTTTTGTGAAGCGATAGTCAGCTGTAATATAAGGTTCACACTCAACCGCATTGATAATCAATGTATTGATGTTCTCTGGTTTCTTATATTTAAGATAAGATGGGAAACCAGCCCCTCCACAACCTACAATACCTGCTTCCATCATAAAATTAACTAGTTCGTCATGAGTAGCGGTTGTATAATCAAGAGGTTTAAATGATTCAACCTTCTCATATTTTCCATCATCTTCGATGATCAAATGTTCCTGTGGCTTTAACACAGAATGCATCATATTCTTCTTTGCCCCTACAACACCAGATACTGGCGAGTAAATAGGCACATTGAAATGATCATTACGACGCGCTAAAAGTGTCCCTACAAAGACTTTGTCCCCTTCGTTTACATAGACATCAACTTTTGTTGAAGATCCATTATTCAAAGGTACAAATACTTCTTTCTTAGGTTTTACTAGCACAATGTCATTATGCAATGTTTCATCTTTGTGACCGTTAAGATGTTCTCTTCCTGGTCCCGTCAATAAAGACATACCTTCACCTAACCTTTCCTTAATACGTGAATTTGTACGTATAAAAAACTACTTGTATATTATAACATAGATGCATTTACACAAAAACACCTTTTTGTAAAGTAAAATGCATATGCTATAATGTCTCAGGAGATAACTATGAAACTAAAAAACTTCTTATTTATACTTTTAATTTTAAGTCTAAGCGCATGTAAAAGCGAACCTATTCGTTTTAGTAATGTCCTCATAGATGTTGGTTTTAATGATGCCCCTGTAACATTTGTCGCTTATACTGAAAACGAAGCTGAATTTAACCAATTCCAAGAGATTTTAAGAGATGAAATCTTAGTATTAGGTCAACTATTTGATAAATACAATAATTACGAAGGATTAAATAACTTAAAAACAATTAATGATAACGCTGGCATTCAACCAGTTGAAGTTGATCAAGCCCTAATCGACTTGATACAATTCGCTAAAGAATACTACACAATAACTCAAAATACATTTGATATAAGTATGGGATCAGTTCTAGAAGTCTGGCATAACTATCGTGATGAAGGTAAATTACTCAACTCATCTGATCCAGCTCAATATGGTAGAGTACCGACACTTGAAGAACTACAAATCGCAAAAGAATGTGTATCTTGGGACTTTATTGAAGTTAACGATGAAAACAATACAGTTTATATAAACAATCCTTGCGCTTCATTAGATGTTGGTGGGATTGCTAAAGGATTTGCGGCAGATATAGTTGTCGAAAAATTAATTGAAGCAGGCCTCGAAACCGCCATCATCAATATAGGTGATAGTAGTATTATTACAATCGGAACTAAACCAAATGGAGATGAATGGGGTGTTGGTATTGCACAACCAAAGAAAAATGTATTAATTGCTGATAGTAGTGTTGATACACTCTATTTCGAAGGTTCAATACATATTTCAACATCAGGTGATAATCAAAACTACTATATCGCTGAAGGTGATATAACATACCACCACTTAATAGACCCAAGTACTTTATATCCTGTAGTAACTAGTTTACATAGTGTTACTATCGCAACAAGCTTAAGTGCAGCAGCTGCAGAGGCATTATCAAAGGCAATGTTCATCCTTCCATATGATGAAGCATTAAGCCTACTAAATAAATTAAAAGCTGAGAATCCTAATGATGTGATAGATGCAGTATGGGTCTATGAATTAGATAAAGCTCCATCAAATACCGAATCAAAAGGAAGTGCTGGATTTAGTGTAGTGCATAGTAAAGATATACAAGATCAATCAAGA
>JAJZTY010000004.1 GCA_021847325.1 Bacillota bacterium | reverse complement strand
GAATCCTAATGATGTGATAGATGCAGTATGGGTCTATGAATTAGATAAAGCTCCATCAAATACCGAATCAAAAGGAAGTGCTGGATTTAGTGTAGTGCATAGTAAAGATATACAAGATCAATCAAGATTATATCGATAAGCGTGATTCAATTCACGCTTTCTTTATGTTATAACTAAAAAAAGGTTGCTATTTCTAGCAACCATCTCTTATTTTTTACCTAATAATCTAAACATATTCTTCTTATAGACTTCAACACCTGGTTGATTAAATGGATTTACACCAAGAAGATAAACGGACATTCCACATGCTATAAACATAAACTGAGCTAAATACCCAAAACTATATGCACTTGTTTCTTCTAGATTTAAGATGATATTTGGTATACCACCTTCATCATGATGCGCTTGTAATGTTCCTAAAGCTGCAGATTTATTGACTTGATCTAATGTCTTACCACTTAAGTAATTCATTTGGTCATAATCATCTTTATCACTTGGGAATACCGCATCCAAATTAGGTTTATCAATTAAAACAAGAGTTTCAAATAAATCTTTAGATCCTTCTTGAACAAATTGACCCATACTATGTAAATCAGTTGAGAAATTGACAGAAGCTGGGAATAAACCTTTATCCTCTTTACCTTCTGATTCACCAAAGAGTTGTTTCCACCATTCAGCTAACATCGCCAAATGAGATTCATAACTCACAAATAACTCAATATTTTTGCCTTGTTTCTCTAAAACTCGACGACTAACTGCATATTTATAGGCATCATTCTTTTCAATTTCTTCACTTGCATAAGCAACTGACGCATCAAATGCACCCTTCATCATCGCATCAATATCTAAACCTGCGACCGCAATCGGTAATAGTCCTACAGATGTTAATACAGAATAACGACCACCAATATCATCAGGAATTGTTAAAGTTTCATATCCCATATTGGTCGCGAAATTCTTAAGTGTACCACGTGCTTTATCGGTTGTTGCGATAATACGTTTACGTGCTTCTTCAGCACCATATTTATTTTCTAAGAAATGTTTGAATAATCTAAACGCCATTGCAGTTTCAGTTGTAGTTCCCGATTTAGAAATGACATTCACATAAACATTACGATCTTTAACTTTTTCTAAAAGTTGAATTATGTAAGTTGAAGAAAAAGTATTTCCCACGAAATAAATATCAATATCTCGTTTTGGGAATAAACCTTGAACCATTTCAATTGCTGCTCTTGATCCTAAATAAGATCCACCAATTCCACAAACAATTAATGTATCCGCATTTTCACGAATCATTTTAGCTAATTCTTTAACTTTTTCAAACTCAGTCTTATCGTAATTCGTTGGCCAAGTATACCATCCAACATAATCATTACCCAATCCTGTTTTATCTACTAATTGTTTATGATAATGTGAAACTTCTTTTTGGTAATTTGCGAACTCATTCTCAACATGAGCATATGATAAATCTAATTTAATCATGGCTTTTCTCCTTTTTTGCGTCCTTTATCCAATCATTCAATTGTGCCTTTAATGAGGCAAATCCGATTTTCTCTCTTAGTTTGATAACAGGTTTGATACGAGGTCTTGATTTTCGTGAATTAGATTGAACAGCTTTGAGTGACAAACGTAATTGCTTATTTTGAGGATCTATCTCAAGCACTTTAAGTTTTACCTTTTCACCCAACTTCACGAACATTTCTACATCTTTCACAAATCCATCCGATAACTCAGAGATATGAATCAATCCTGATGTCTGTGCGTCGATACTCACAAAAGCCCCATATGGTTTTATTCCAGTTATTTGACCTTCTACTACTTGTCCAACATGATACACCATTAAAGATTCCTCCGGCTAAATAATTATAGCACATGACTTTTTGTAATGTGATATAATATCGAGGCGAGGTAGCTATGTTAGGTAATCTATATCCATTCTGGGCCGCAATCTCCGCAAACTTGATTGCGCAAATTATCAAACCCTTATTTCGATACTATCGTACTGGAAAGTGGGAAATAAGACTCCTAATTGATAGTGGTGGGTTCCCCTCTTCACATACATCAATGGTTTCAGCTTTATGCTTGGCTGTTGGTATTCAAGAGAAGTTCTCATCAACTCTTTTCGCAGTCGTATTAATATTTAGTTTGATTGTAATGTATGATGCCGCAAATGTACGCTATTACGCAGGTCGAAATATTCAGATTACACAACAGTTAATTAGAGATATACAGACTTTGACTACTATTAAGTTAGATGATCCGGTTTATTTATTGAAAGTAAAAGAAGTATTGGGTCACCAATGGTTTGAAGTATTTGGTGGTGCCATCTTGGGCTTATTGGTTGCCTCAATTATGTTCTTTATGAGATGATATTGACATGAATATAGAAAAAGAAGTAAAAGATGTATTAGATAAAATCCGTCCCTATCTTCAAAGAGATGGTGGAGACGTTGAATTTGTAAGTATCGATGAAGAAGGTCGTGTTTATGTGCGCGTCTTTGGGGCATGTGTTGGTTGTAGTGCTATTGATGTCACAATTAAGATGGGAGTAGAAACCTTACTCATCGAAGAAGTATTAGGAGTAACAGAAGTAATTGTTGTAGACTAGAGAAATCTAGTCTTTTTTTTATAATTTATATTAAAAACTGTGAAATTAATTACATTTTTCAATATTTACGCAAATTTTAGAAATTTTTTGCGATTTTTTAAATATTTTTTCAATTTTTCTTTACATTTCCAATTTTATCGCTAGAATAGAGACATATTTAAGGAGAAAAAACGATGTCACACCCTTTTGATGATTTTGGAATTCATTTATTTGGCGAAAAATTAATGCGTGAAAGATTACCTTATCCGGTTTATACGAGTTGGAAAACTGCTCTTGTAAAAGAAAGCGCATTAGATCGTAGTACTGCAGATGCGATTGCACATGCGATGAAGACTTGGGCAATGGAGTTAGGCGCTACACACTACACTCATTGGTTTCAACCACTCACAGGACAAACCGCAGAAAAACATGATAGTTTCTTAGAAGTAGCGAAGGATGGAAGTGCTCTTGCTCAATTTTCAGGTAAAGGATTGATCAAGGGTGAAACCGATGGTTCTAGTTTCCCAAGTGGCGGATTACGTGCTACATTCGAAGCACGAGGATACACTTATTGGGATATCAGTTCTCCTGCTTTCATTCGTGATAATGTCTTATGTATCCCATCTATTTTCGTATCATACAATGGTGAACCTCTTGATCAAAAAGCTCCATTATTAAAAGCACTTGATCGCTTAAGCACAGAGGCAAGTCGTGTCGTACAAGCCTTAGGAGATAAACAAGTCAAACATGTAAAATTATCTGTTGGACTTGAACAAGAATACTTCCTAGTCGATAAATCCATGTATGAACAACGCAAGGATTTATTATTAACTGGAAGAACACTTCTTGGCGCAAGTGCCCCTCGTGGTCAAGAATTTGAAGATCATTATTTTGGATCAATCCCTGCTCGTGTAAAAGCATACATGGATGAAGTTAATACAGAATTATGGAAAGTTGGTGTATTCTCAAAAGTTGAACACAATGAAGTTGCGCCAGGACAATTTGAATTCTCAGTCATCTTCGCAGAAGCTAATATCGCTGTTGATCAAAACCAAATCTTAATGGATTTATTAAAGAAAATCGCTATTAAACATGACTTAGCTTGTTTATTACACGAAAAACCATTTAAAGGAATCAATGGATCCGGTAAACATAATAACTGGTCTTTGATTACAGATGATGGTCAAAATCTATTAGAACCTGGTGACAAACCACATGAGAATATTCGTTTCTTGTTGTTCGCTTCTGCTATTATTAAGGCAATCGATGAGTTCCCAGAGTTAATTCGTTTAGCCGCATCAGGCCCTGGTAATGATCATCGTTTAGGCGCAAACGAAGCTCCTCCGGCTATAATCTCTGTCTTTATGGGAGATGTGGTTGAAAGCATTTTATTAAATCTTGCAGATAAAAAAGTCACTAAAACAAATAAAGAAAGTGCTAAGTATGCATTAGGTAATCTATCCTATATGCCAAAGGATAATACTGATCGTAACCGTACATCTCCATTCGCTTTTACAGGCAATAAGTTTGAACTTAGAATGTTAGGTTCTTCATTATCCGCTTCTTTTGCGAATACCGTTATAAGCACGATTGTTGCTGACTCATTAAAAGGCATCGCAGATCGACTAGACGATTTCAAATATCTTCAAGATGTCCGTGATGAAGCACTAAAAATTATTCAAGAAATCATGCGTAAACATCATCGTGTATTGTTCAGTGGTGATGGATATTCTAATGATTGGGTTATAGAAGCGGCAGAACGTGGATTACCAAATATCAAATCGTTTGTTGAAGCAATTGAGTTCTTAGATGATGATAAAGCTCGAAAACTATTTGAACGAAATGCGGTATTCTCAATTGATGAATTAGAAGCTCGTTCTGATATCCTTTATGAACAATATATTAAAACAATCCAAGTTGAAGCTAAAACCCTAATTCGTATGGTGGAACGTGAAGTACTTCCTCAGACAACTATTTATTTAAATTCAATTATTGGATTAAAAGACATTGCTTATTATAGTCGCCAAATCGACACTCTTATTCGTTTAATTGATTCAATTGATGCTAAACTAACTCAATTAAAAGATAATTTAGCTGATACTCATCACATTGATTCACTAAAAGAAGAAGGATTAACACTAAGACATAAGGTATTCCCTCTATTTGATTCAATTCGTGAAGATGTCGATAAACTTGAACTTGTACTACCAAGACAAATGTATCCATTCCCTAGTTATTTAGATTTATTATTCTTACTAGACTAAATTAAAGAAAAATTGATTTATTGAAATGAACCCCAAATAGTAGACACAATAAAAAAGTGATTACTAATAGAAAAGAGGTTCATTTTATTTAAATCAGTTTTTTATTCTAAATCTAAGAGTTGAATATTGCTCACACCTTTAATACTTTTTAATTGATTTAACAACTCTTCTAATGTTCCATGCATTTCCAAGATGTCTAACATTATTACAACTGAAGCCTTATCATGAATTGGATAATTTTGAGTTAGAGTTAATACATTTGCATTTGTAAAAGCGATCATCTTCAAAACTTCAGAAAGAACTCCTTGATAATGATCTAACAATAAAGATAATATAGCCTTTCGAGTCATTCGAATTTCATCTAAGCGATATACTAAATCTTTATATTTGTAATAACTTGAGCGAGATAAACCAAGACGCTTACACGCTTCACTTATATCTTTAACATGATGATTCATTACTAACTCTCGTGCTTCAATCACCTTTATATATGTTTCAGATACTAATTTTTTATTAATAATAAGAAACTCAGGATTCATAGGACCAAACAATTCCTTTCAAATCTATTTTAACCGGTATTAGGCTCCATTTCGATTTTGTTTTATCAAAATTAAGTATTATTTTATCAACTCCATCGTGTATGATCATGATACTTGGTCCCGCACCACTAAGATAATACATTCTATTTAATTTATTGAGCTGGTCACAAATAACACTAAAATCTGTATTGAGTGTAAAACGGATATCTTGATGTAGCTTATCAACTAATGCATGTTTTAATCGCCTTGCATCACCATTGATTAAACCATCTAACAAAAAAGGTATTTGTGATAGGTTATAACTTGCAATAGATCGATCAATCATTTTAGGTAGTATATTTCGACTATATTCTGTCGATAACACAAAATCAGGAATTAATAGTGAAAATTGATATCGCTCATGAATATTATATTGGATAACCTCAACATTCTTTCCGTATAACTTAGAGGCACACAACCCTCCGATAATCGCAGGCACAACATTATCTGGATGTCCTTCCATTTGATTCGATAAATTAATTAATTCTTCTTTATCTAATTTATTAGTATGAATAATCATTGCACAAGCTATTCCACCAACAATTAATGCTGCACTAGAACCTAATCCTCGTGCCATAGGAATATCAGATATCATTTTACATTTGATTGGAACATCATCCCATTTTTTAACATTACATGTATATTGGTATGCATCTAAGAATATATTTTTAACTGATTCAAATCCTACCATTTCATACTCATTATTTCTATCCACTTCAAAATTCGCATATAAATCAAGAGCTAATCCGAGACAATCAAATCCAGGCCCAATATTCGCACTCGTTGCAGGTACTTTTATTTTAATCATATAAGTGCTCCGCTTGATCTATCGTTAGTACTTGAGTATGTAATTCTTTTTTATTTTTAAGTGAATCCAAACACACTGGAATAGGTGTCTTAATAATTTTATTTAAATGATCTAAATTTTCAAAATCATCAACTGTACTTTCATATCCCAATGCATCTAAAACTGTACTTGGAAATTTATAAGGAGATGCAGTAGATAATACTGCTATCGCTTGATGTGGGTTTTCTAATTGATATAAATCCGCACTTGCCCATGCAACCGCTGTATGAGGATCTAAGCAGTATCCCTCATTTTCATAAACACTTTTTATAGTATTTTTCATTTCTAATTCAGTAATTGAATAAGCTTTAAAAACCTGCTCAATCCTTTGTTTTAGATCATCACTTATAGTATATTTTTTCTCCACATCAAGATTTTTCATTATTTTTTTTACATAATCTGTATCACTAAATGAGTATAAAAGTCTTTCTAAATTACTTGAAAAAAGAATATCCATTGATGGTGATAGTGTATGCTTAAATAACTTGTTCGCATCATATATACCATAATTAAAAAAGTTAGTTAATACGTCATTCTCATTAGAACCAATTATTAAGTGCCTAATTGGTAATCCTAATCGCATTGCACAATAACCTGCAAACGCATTTCCAAAATTACCACTCGGGACTGAAAAACTTAATGAGTTTCCTAAATCTATTTTCCCATTCTTTATCGCATCTCCATAAGCTTTAAAATAATAAGCTATTTGTGGAATCAATCGACCAATATTTATCGAATTCGCTGATCCAAATTGAAGTTTAAGATCGTTTTTAAAAAGATTCTTAACAACCCTTTGTGCATCATCAAAATTGCCTTGTATACCATATACCTTTGCATCTTTATAATCGATACACGTCATCTGTTTACGTTGAATCGAACTAATACCCTTTTCAGGATAAAAAACAGTAATCGCATAATTTGCTGCCCCAAAGCCATTAAGAGCTGCAGATCCAGTATCCCCACTGGTAGCGGTTAATATATGAGGCAATGTATTAATACTTAATTGATTAAAAGCAATCTTAGTTAATTCAGGCAATAGACTTAGTGCCACATCTTTAAATGCTGCACTTGGCCCATAAAATAATTCAACAACCTGATGCTTAATAAAAATGCTATTAATTATCTCTGGATGATCGAACCGATCATAGGCATTATTTATGGCAGTAGTCATTAGTTCTTCGTTTAACTCACTTAAAAAAACATTTAATACATTACTTACAATCTCTTTAAATGGTTTATTGATCCATTCATTCCAATTTACTATCGGAAATAATTCGAACATCCACAGTCCTCCATCCGGAGCTAATGGTTGAATCAATGCATTTAAACCTGTTGTTTCTATTTTTCGATTACGTGTACTATAGAGTTTCATATTTCACTTGTTTTTAATTATACACGATGCTAGAATGTTTTCAATATGAAAACAGATGTATCTAAAAACAGCGCAAATAACCGCATCGGAATTGGCTTACTCGGCTATGGAACAGTCGGGAAAGGTTTAGAATCACTCTTAACTGACAAAGCATCCGATGCTTTCTTTATTGCAAAAATACTCAGAAGAATCAGTAAGGCAAATCGAAGTGATATGGTTGAAAGTATTGAAGATCTTCTATCAGATCCTAAAATAGAGATTGTTGTTGAATGTTTAGGTGGAATTGAACCTGCTAGGACATATATCATAGAGGCTCTAAAAGCTAAAAAATCTGTCGTAACTGCAAATAAAGCATTGATAAATCGATTCGGTGATGAGCTTGATACTTGCGCAAAAGAGAATGGAGTTGTTTTACGTTTTAGCGCTGCAGTTGGTGGAGGTATACCTTACTTATCAACATTAATAGAAGTAAAAAAACATACTCAAATTAGTGCTATTGGAGGGATTCTCAATGGAACAAGTAACTTTATTTTAGATAAAATGGAAAGAGAATCTTGTACATTTGAAGAAGCACTTTCAGAAGCACAAACACTAGGTTATGCTGAAAAAGATCCCAGTGCAGACATATTAGGTTGGGACAGCTTAAATAAAATAAGATTATCAGGTGTTATCGCATTTAACACATGGATAAATATAGATAGTATCCCTTGTACAGGTATTGATTCAATTCAAACTAAAGACGTCGAGTTTATTCAATCTTTGGGATATCATATACGCTTATTTGCGACGATGATAAAAACAAATCTAGGCCATAGTGCCTATGTTGAACCTCAACTTTTTAACTCAGATAATGCTGAGGCAACCATTTTAAGTAATCACAATATTGCATGGTTTACCGATATGAGCGGTAAGCACCAAGCGCTTATTGGCCAAGGAGCTGGTGGATTGCCAACAGCTGGTAATATTCTTAGAGACTTGTATCAAATAAAAGAAGATGCGAAAGGAATGTTACCTGAAGAAAGAAGTTTAAAGAATATTGATAACAATGAACTATCACATGCCTACTTAGTAAGAACGAGTAAATCTCTTAAATCAGGTTTTTTAGAGGCAATAACGGTATTCAAATGGATTCAAGGAAATCGAATTTATCGAATAACAAAGAATATTCAAGTATCACGATTCCATAACTTAATGCATCAATTAAAACAACTCGAACCCATATTCTATGCCGGAATAAAGAAAAAGGAGAATCAATGAAAATATGTAAATTTGGAGGTTCATCACTTGCCAATGCGAACCAATTCGAAAAAATAAAAGCAATTATTAATGAAGATTCTGATAGAAGAATCGTAGTTGTTTCGGCTGTTGGTAAGTCAATTCAAACACAAAACAAAATAACGGATTTACTCTATCTTTTACATGCTCATTTATTGTATGGTGTAGATTACCAAGTATTATTAAATGAAATAATAGAAAGATATACTTCTATTCAAAAAGATCTTAATTTAAATTTTGATGTAAGAAATTTTTTCAACCAGCTGAAATCACAATTAAATGCAAAATATGAACGTGACAAACTCGTATCGGTTGGAGAAAAATTAAGTGCTATTTTATGCGCTGAATATCTTGGTTGGCCAATGATTGATGCTAAAGATGCGATTGTTATGAATAGTGATGGAACTGTTGATTTTAAAATGACTAGTCAAAAAATACAAACACTCGCTCAACAATATCCTCGATTTGTAATACCTGGATTTTATGGTGCTCTGCCTAATGGTCGAATAAAACTTATGAAACGTGGGGGTTCAGATATTACTGGTTCAATTGTAGCAGCAGCATTAAATGCAGATATCTACGAGAATTGGACTGATGTCAGCGGGATAATGATGGCAGATCCAAGAATAGTAGCAAACGCAAAGCCCATACCCGAGCTCACATACGGTGAATTAAGAGAACTAACTTTTATGGGTGCCTCTGTTTTACATGAAGAGTCTATACAAGCAGTTAAGCATTTGAACATACCACTAAACATTAGAAATACAAACGATATGCATCATCCTGGGACCATGATTCGCAATGATATTGAAGAAGATATACAAGTTAAAGGATTTATTACGGGAATTACTGGTTTAAAGGACTTTGCGGTAGTGACAGTCCACAAGGAACAGATTGCACGCTCACCTCTTGTAATAAGACAAGTCCTTGAACTATTCGAGTACTATGATTTATTAATTGATCATATGTCAAAAGGAATAGACAGTTTAAGCTTAACAGTAAAAGCTGAGTTATTGAAAGAACACCAATTTGATTTATTTGCTGATTTAAAACAGAAATGCGACATTGATAAGCTTACATTTGAAGATGACTTAGCTTTAATCTCAGTTGTTGGACGTAATATGAAAGATAAACCAGGTGTATCAGGTCAATTATTTAGTGCTTTAGGTGAAAAGAAAATTAACATTAGATTAATTGCACAAGGTACTGATGAAATAAGCATCATTGTAGGTGTATCAAATAGTGATTATGAATCAACAATCAAAACACTATACGAAAGATTTATACGTCTTTAAAAATAATCCCTTACTAACTTAGTTAATAAGGGATTTTCTTATGTCTTGATTTGAATCGAATCCTTCTCCAATTTGTTTGAAATAATCTTTTTACTAATAATATAAATTACCGCAAAAATAGGTACTCCTAAAAACATTCCAACGACTCCAAAATATCCTCCACCAACAATAATCGCAAACATAATCCATAAACTAGGTAAGCCCATTGAATCGCCTAAAATACGTGGACCTAAGAAATTACCATCAAATTGTTGTAAAAGAATAATGAATAAGATAAACCATAGAGCTTGAAATGGATCAACCAATAAAAGTATTAAAGCACCCGGTATCGCTCCTATAAAAGGCCCAAACACAGGAATCATATTTGTAACACCAACAATAACCGATAAGAGAAGTGGATATGATAACCCTAAAACTAACATCCCCACATAACAAATCACACCTATGATAAATGAATCCAACATTTTACCTAAGATAAAACGATGCACCATACTTGAAGATAATCGGCTTAAATCAATTAAATAATCCCCAGTTTTTTGATTCGAAATAAAATAGATCAACTTTTTAGCTTGTAAACTAAAGCGTTCACGATCAATTAAAACATACATCGCAATCGCAATTCCTAATAATAAGTTAAATATCATTTTCGTAAATTGCCAAGAATAATCTAAGATAAGAGGAAGATAACCTTGTATCGTTTTTAAGAATGTAACTAATAAATCTTCAGAAGAATCCAATAATAAATTAACCCATTCATTATCTAACCGATATGATACTAACCACTCACCTAAAAGATCTTCCACAATTACGATATATTCAGGTAACTTCTCACTTATAGAACTCAAACTAATAATCAATTGAGGAATAATGAAAGAAAAGAATAAAACGATTATTTCAAAGGTAATTAAAAGAGACAACAACACAGATAGAATACGCTTTGTGCTTTTCTTCCATTTGAAACTTGCGAATGCTTTCATCTCAAAAAAACTTACAATCGGACTCATCAAGAACGCAAGAATTAATCCATACATGAATGGAGTTAAAACACTACCTAAATCATTGATTAATTCAATAAATACATTAATATTAAGAATCGCAAAATAAATTGCCACAATAAATAATCCAGCTAATGTGATTGATAAAATTAAAGATATATGACTTGAATCTAACCATTTTTTCATACTTTTCCCCCACTTAATATCTGATTAAACAACTCTTTTACTTCGTAATTCTCGGTATATGGAATCTGACTTTCACGATAATCATATCCAAAACTACCACGACTAACTGTCACAATAGGTGGGAACTGTATACGTTTGAAAATAGCACTATGCCAAGATTTCATGAACCATCGTGTATCTTCTACAAAATTCTTTGGATTATCTAAACCATAATAAACCATCCAACTCGCAATCTCAGTCTTCTTCCATTCACCTGTCACATACATTTTTAACCAATCAATAATATGATGACTTGGATATTGAATGAAATATTGAACTAACCAATCATGATAGACCCACTTCATAGGATCAACTTGATTGTCACGAAGTTCTGCACTTGGCGCAAATCCAAATTCAATTGAATCTGATTTTATGGTAGGAATTAAATTAGAATTAATAATTTCATCCTTATAGTATTCATTAATCAACTTCGCTAATTCAAAAACCTGAAGTTTGGTACAATCTCCCAAAGGACTCAACGCACCAATAGTGTCACCATATAACGTCGCATAGCCTAACGCACATTCAACTTTATTCCCATTATTACAAATGACTCCACCTTTATACGACGCAAAAGAAGAAAGTAAATGTCCTCTTAAACGTGCTTGAATATTCTCATAAGCTAACCCTTCTTTAGGATCAATTTGATACTCTTCTAATGTGGATTCTGTTGCCTTAACAAGCTGTTCGATACTCCCTGCATGATACTCTATATTTAATTTTTGAGCTGTCTCAAAGGCTATGTTTTTGGTTTGAGCTTGATTGTATCGACTTGCCATATTATATCCAATAACACGATCATTCCCTAACGCCATACACAACAACGCAACATTCACACTACTATCGATTCCACCCGATAAACCAATAATCCATTTTGGTTTAAATGGTAAAACTTGTTTATCAAATTCATGTATCGCACATACGAGGGCATTCAGTAATTTATTCGATGTCTCATGTTCAGAGTATTTTAAATCCAAATCAAATACTTTAACTTCTTCTTTAAAATCATCTTTTAATTGACCTAAAACAGAACCATCTTTTTGATAAATTGTACTGTCCCCATCAAACACTAATACATTTTTTCCATTATTTTGCATACCACATGCATTAACATAAATAAGTGGTACCATATTTTCCTTATGTGTATGCACATGTTCCTTAATACGTTTCTCACGACTCAATTCTTTATTTAAAGTCCAAGGTGATGATGAAATATTGATAATGAAATCTACCTTGTGCTGAATATAAATTGCAGTAGGATCAACTAAATAATCCTTACTCCATAAATCCTCGCAAACTTCTAGACCAATTCGAACTGTTTTATTATCCTTGATAAAAATAAATGGATTAATAGAATCATTTAATAAGAGATTATTTTCTAATGCATAATCATATCCACTCTTAAAATAACGTGAGTCGTCAAAAAAACGATAATCAGGTAAACAATGTTTGAAATAATGTCCATCTAATAGACTATTCTCTTTCTTTACCCATTTATTTTTAAACGCAAAAAATGCGGTATTGAAACGATTAAAACGACCATCTCGGTTGGATTTCAAGTCATCAAAATGACTTATATTACCCCAAATAATACCAATATCCTCTGACCAAGACTTAATTACTTCATTCGCATTTAAAAGTTGTGACACAAATGATTTCTGTAAATATAAATCAGATAAAAGATAACCACCTACACACATCTCAGGAAACACAATGATATCTGCCTTATCATTCACCGCTTGATCCACCATTCGTTTCATAGAATCAAGATTAAAATCTATTTGACCACATCTTATATTTAATTGTGCTATCGCAATTTTCATCGTGTTACCTCATCTGTCATCATTAGTATTATACAATAAATGCTTAAAATAAAAGTTAGTCTTACGACTAACCTCTAGATTTAAAGAAACCAGGAATATCACTCTCATCTTCAAACGATGGTGTGCTTTCTTTACGAATCTCTTCTACCACTTTACGTGCATCTTGAACAGGATTCTTAACTTGATTTACTTTTGGTAAATCGAAACCTGTCGCAATAACCGTAATGATAATGTTATCTCCTAGAGATTCATTAATCGCTACCCCAAAGATAATATCTATTTCAGATCCAGCCGATTCACGAATAAAATCAACCGCATCATTCGCATCATAAATGGTAATACTTTCTCCACCTGTCACATTTACAATCGCATTACGTGCTCCACGAATTTGTGCTTCTAATAAAGGAGATGTAATCGCTTTTGCGGCAGCTTCTTGCGCTTTATTATCGCCTTGTGCCATTCCGATTCCAATAAGCGCAGATCCTTGACCTTCCATAACAGCACGTACATCCGCAAAATCCAAGTTGATTAGTGCAGGTACTGCAATTAAGTCTGTAATCGTTTGAACCCCTTGACGCAAGACATTATCCGCTTCACGGAAGGCTTCCACAAACGGAATACGACCAATGACTTCTAATAATTGATTATTCGAAACGATTATTAAAGAATCGACATAATTACGCAATTCTTCTAATCCACGATTAGCTTGTTCAGTACGTTTCTTACCTTCAAAGGTAAAAGGTTTAGTCACAATCCCAACCGTTAAAATATCAAATTCCTTCGCAATTTTCGCAAATAAAGGAGCTGCACCTGTTCCAGTACCACCACCTAAACCAGCGGTGATAAAAACCATGTCGGCACCCTTCATTGCTTCACGAATATCATCTTCACTCTCAAGAGCGGCTTTATAACCAATCTCAGGATTTGCCCCAGCTCCTAATCCTTTTGTAATCGTCTTTCCTAAGATAAGCTTATTCTTAGCAGGTGATATATTTAGAACTTGTAAATCAGTGTTTGCTACATAGAACTCAACACCTCTTACATCTTCTTCGACCATTCGATTAATCGCATTACATCCAGCGCCACCCACACCGAATACCTTAATTTTTGCGACTTGATTATAATTTAGTTCACTCATAGTTTTTCCTCTTTATTAACGTCTTTCAAATAATCCTTTGAACTTACCTGAAATTGTATCTTCATTTACGATTTCTTTTTCTTTAATTAACATTTGATTAAATTGACCCATATCCACACCAGCTAAAAACTCACGCAGTGGACTTTGGTCTTTAATTACATAAAACAATCCTGTTACACTCGCAAGTGCAGAAGATCGAACACCTAATGTTTCTGGAATGTATAACTCACATTCACAACCACACTCATTCGATAATAACTGATCAAATCCATTGATTTCACCTGATTCACCGAATAATACTATTTTAACATTAGATGTATCTAAAATTGGTTTAATTGTTGTTTTTATTTCATCCAACCAAACATTTAATATCGGTTGTACAACACTCATTAATTCTTGTTCACTTAAAGTATGTGTTTTACCTTCGTTGGACCATAAATAAATAGGAGTATTTGGATAATGATCTAATCCAAAACGCGCATTCATGTGAAGTAAACGATCCGCTATTTCGATTGGTAAATTAAAACGATTTACCATGGCACTAATAATCTGTTTAGAGCCTAAATTAATTGTCTCTGTACTTACAAGCTTACCCTTCGCAAATAAACTCAAACTGGTGCTTTGTCTTTCTGCCTTAATCGCAATAAGATGTTGCTCCAAGGATTTTTCAAATAATGAAGCTTCTTTACCTAGCGCAAAACTATCGAGACTAATTTCAGACACTTGTAATCCAGCTTTCTCAACTGTTTGGACATATCGATATACCATTTCCTTATCAGCACATAATAAATCAATATCCATCGTTAAAGAATCACAGGTTTCATTAAGTGGTAATTTACGCATCGTAATCCCATTGACCAATGATTTTGTAATGGATAAATTGACTAATGCTTGATGATTCGGTAACTCTGTATTCAGCGCTTCTTTATAAACAGCTTTAATATCTCTTAAAGTAACTTTATCATCAATCGGTACTGTTATACGTCTCACATAACGTGATAAACCAATACTTGGTAAAGATAAAATAACACGTTCAATCGATAATCCAAGATTCTCTTCCACATGTTTAATAGCCGCTGAAATTTTTTGTATAACAGCCATTTGATCGATAATTTGTCCGTTGTGTATCCCCGAGGAAAGAACACGTTCAACCTTCATAATGTTTAATCGAGTATTAAAAAACTGACCCACTACGAGGCGTATTTCATGGTCAGCTATTTCGAGTCCAACTTGGACATCTTGTTCGTTCATTGTCGCCCCTCCTCAACTTCTTTATCATTATAACATAGCCTCTTTTTTATTAAAAAGTTTTTTAGTATTATGTCTTGCAAAGTGTTCTTTTTCGTGATATTCTTTATAAGCAATTCAAATGAAAGGGGGTACTACGGTATGTCAAGAGTTTGTGCAGTAAGCGGTAAAAAAGCATTATCAGGAAATAAACGTTCTCACTCATTACAAGCAAGTCGTCGTAAGTGGAATGTTAACCTTCAGAAAGTTAAAGTTGTTGTGGATGGCAAACCACAACGGATCCGTATTTCCGCCCGTGCTTTAAAAACCTTAAAAGCTCAACAAGCTTAATAATTAGGAGTAACCCTCCTTTTTTATTATCTTGTGAGATAAACGAGTACTTTGCCTTGATGCACACATAATGTGGCATCTTTTTTTATCCATTGATTGGATACTGTTTTTAACTCATTTATATTAAGATCGTAATGATCTAAAGGATATTTGAATCCAACTAAACTAATATTCGCAGGATGATACGCAAAAACAGAGAAATAGTTAAAATCTTCTTTCTCTATCTTATATTCTCCTTTTTCATACGCTTGTATTCGATTCATATCGTTATACAAGGTTATCATAGGATATTTATATGCCAACAAACAATTGATATGCTGATGATCTAAACGCTCATCTAAAGCCCCATAAACATGTATACGAGTATATCCCTGTTGGATACACCAATTAATCGCTAACTCACTATCAGATTCATCTTTTATCGAAGATACTTTTATCATATTGGATACATTACGCTCAACTATTTCATACTGTTCATGATCAATTGAATCAAAATCCCCAATAGCACAAACTAAAGAATGTTGATCACGAACTAAGGCAAATGCACCCAGTTCAACTCCAACACAATCCCCTTTAACAACATAAGGCACATCTCTTAAAACTAAGGTTACTTCAGATTCCATAAGGTATTGATTGTTTCTTTAATATTATGTTTAAAAATATAACTACCCGCAACCAAAACATCTGCACCTGAATCCAAGACCAGCTTAGCGGTATCCGCATTTATCCCACCATCTACTTCAATTAAGCAAGAAAGCTTATTTAGATCTATGTAATACCGTAAGAACGCTATTTTATCTAAAGCATTTGGTATAAAACTTTGACCACCATACCCTGGATTAACACTCATAATAAGTATTAAATCAATCTTAGAAATAAAAGGAATTAATGATTTCACATCCGTATCTGGTTTAATCGATAATCCTACTTTAACACCCTTATCACGAATCTTTTGAATAACACTCAAAACTTCTTCTTCAGATGCACATGCCTCTAAATGAAAAGTAATTAAATCAGCCCCTGCACGAATAAATACATCTGAGAAATAATGAGGATCACTTACCATAATATGCACATCCATAAATAAGTCACTGTGTTTTCGAATCTGTGCACATATATCTGGCCCAAAACTTAAATTAGGCACAAAATGACCATCCATCACATCAAAATGAAGCCAAGTAGCTTGACTCTCTTTAATCTCTTTTAATTGACTTAATGTTTGAGTAAAATCCATACTCAAGAGTGAAGGCGCAATAATCATTTGTATGTTTTCCTTTCATCAATTATTAATTGTCGTACTTCTAAATAATGTTTATATCGATCTTTATGAATAAGATTTTGATTCACCGCATCTTTAACTGCACACTTCGGTTCATTCACATGTGAACAATCCCTAAATTGACACTTTTCTCGATATGGATCAAATTCTTTTACTAACAAATCAAATGTTTTTAATTCAATATTCCCAAACTCCAATGATGAAAAACCAGGTGTATCCGCCACCCATCCATCCGCAATCGGATAAAGTTGTACATGTCGTGTTGTATGTTTACCTCGACCCAATGCTTTTGAAATCTCTTGTGTATGTAACACAAAATCAGGATTTAATCGATTTAACAACGATGATTTTCCTACCCCAGATTGTCCTGTAAGTACACTAATCTTATCTTTTATCGTTTCTTCAAGACCTATAATATCTCTACCACGCGCAACACGTATGACTTTCATTCCATCCTTCTCATATTGATTCAAATCTTGATAAATAGAACTATTATCATCCACAAGATCTAACTTAGTCACAATAAGAACTGGCTCTATATTCGCATTACGTACTAACCATACAAAGCGATCAACCAATTGTGTAGAAAAATCTGGCTTAACGGCACTCATTACGATTAAGGCTTGATCGACATTCGCAATAGAAGGTCGTTTCATTTCATTATGTCGTGGTAATACTTTAGTCATCATTACCACATCTTCTCTAAGTTCATATTCAATATGATCACCGACCAAAGGCAATGAGTTAAACTTGAGTTTACCACTTCCTTGCGCAATCAATTGCGAATGATCTTCAGTTAAAATGGTATAACGATTGGAAATAATTTTTATGATGATTGCTTTGTTCATTAATAGTAACTTAACTCAATAAAGTTATTGGCTCCTTGTGTATAGTAGGTTAAAGGCTCTGGAGATATATCCACAACCACATTTCTAACAATCTTAGCGATTTGATCTTCAGATAATCCATCCGTTGACAATTGATTGAGATAAACAACTGCACCTAACGCTTCTAATTGAGCTTTTGCGGTATTAATATTAACCCCAATAATTTGTGGGATTAAGAACTCCACTGGTGCAGAGACGATAAACTTAATTTCATACTGTCTCTTTGGGTCAAGCTTAGTATCAGGATCGAGTAAAGTTTGTTCGAGAATAATACCAGATGGTACATCTTGTCTAGGAGAATATTCAACTCGAACATTAATCTTAGTATCTGATAATTCAAGCTTTACTTCATCTATATTACGCCCTTTATAATCATCGACCACAAAATAGATTCCTTCACTCAATGTAATACTAATCGTAGAACCCTTTTCTAACAGTGTCCCTACACTTGGAGTTATTTTTATAATTTTCCCAGCTTCTACATTATCCGTTAATTCATAACTAATAGATGATGCGATTTCAATCCCAGAATCAAAAATAGCTTCTCGCGCTTCCGCTAGTGTCATATTCATCAAATCTGGTACTTCTACCATATTTCGATTTGGATCAAAAATACCACTTACCGATAGGATTAAAATGAGAATAATAGAAGATACTATGACTAAACTCATACCCCAAAAAGACCGGATATTCCATTTACTTACTTTCTCTTCTTTTAATCCATTCACTTTATTAATAATAATGGTTTGATCATTCTCTTGAGGTTGATCAAATTCAATTCGTTTAACATTTTTATTCTTATCCGATAAACTCACTAACAAATCAGACCGCATTTCTTCTGCGGATTTATAACGATGATTCCGATTCTTAGCTGTCGCTTTTCGAATAACATTTTCAATAGACATTGGTAAACTCGGATTAAAATCAAGAACACTTGGCATCTCATCTTTTAAGTGTTTCATTGCGACTTGAACAGGCGATTCTCCACGATAAGGTACTTCACCAGTCAATAATTCGTAAAAACAAATTCCTAATGAATATATATCACTTTGAAAACTGGCGCTTTCACCGCGTGCTAGTTCTGGCGCAAGGTAATGAACACTACCTAAAACAGTATCAGCTTGTGTCAATTGTAAAGAATCAGAAACTGTCGCAATCCCAAAGTCAGTAATCTTTACTGTTCCATCATCCTTAATTAGTACATTCTGAGGTTTAATATCACGATGGATAATGTTTTTCTTATGTGCTTCTTCAACTGCAGAAATCAACTGATCCATTATCGCTAAAGCTTCATTTTTCTCAAGTGCTCCACGCTGTGCGATGAGTTGTTTCAAGGTACGACCACGAATATACTCCATCACGATATAATGAAGACCTTCCTCTTCTCCAACATCATAAATCTCTACAATATTGGGATGCGTTAATGCACTTGCGGAATTCGCTTCACGTTGAAAACGTAAGAGTGATACAGGCTCTAACGCTAAATTACCGCGTAGTACTTTAATCGCTACTTCGCGGTTTAATAATTCATCTTGAGCAAGGTAAACATCAGCCATTCCACCTTCACCCAATCGTTTTAAAATATGATATCGTGACGCAAGTACTTGTAACATACTTATTTCACCTTCCAAGCAAGTGTAACTGTTATGTTATCATAACCCCCTGCTTGATTTGATTCATTAATCAATTGTTCAACTTTATGTTCAATCGATTTTCTTTGTTTAAGAATGGATTCAATTCGTTTATCACTTAACATATTGTGTAAACCATCACTACAACACAACAATCCTTTAACATCATTGTCTACTTCAAACATATCCACAACCACTTTTTCCATAACTCCACAAACATTGGTTAATACAGATCGTTGTGGATGTGTTTTGGCTTGTTCAAGTGTAATTCGTTTTGATTTTATGAGTTGATTAATAAGAGAATGATCCTCTGTTATTTGAACTAACTTATTATTTTTATCTAAGACATAAGCACGACTATCTCCAACATTGGCACATAATATAATATCTTGATATACTATAAAACCAACCGCAGTCGTACCCATACCTGAATAATCATCATTTAATTGAGCTTCATCATAAATTGATCGATTCATTTTGACAAATGCTTCTTTTAACCAATTCTTTAAACTCTCTTTTGTGGGATGATCAAAATCGGCACCTAAAAACAATTTATGCATCGATTGTATCGCAATAAGTGACGCAACTTCACCAGCATTTGCACCACCCATTCCATCACAAACCATCATGAATTGAACACCGTCTTTTTCTTCAATCAAAAAATTATCCTGATTGATTCGACGAATTAAACCGATATGACTTTTACCCAACATCTTCATCAAAGTTTACCCTCAGCTTTAGCCCTTAACTGACCACAAGCCGCATCAATGTCTCCACCGTTTTCTTTACGTAGAGTACTCTTAACACCCAATCGCATTAATTTATCATAGAACTTCATCGCAGCCGCAAAATCAACTGCTTTAAAGCCATGTTCATCGACTACATTATATGGAATTAGATTTACATACGCATTCATACCTTTAACCAATTGAGCTAATTGATTCGCATGTTCTGTTTGATCATTAACTCCTTTAAGTAAGATATATTCAAACGTAATTCTACGATTATTCATCGTCGAATATTCATGTAAGGCATCCATTAATTCAGCTAATGGATAGGCTTTATTGATTGGCATAAGTTTTGAACGTAATTCATCATTTGGCGCATGTAAACTGATAGCTAAGTTATATTGAACTTTTTCACGTGCAAATTGGCGAATACGTGGCACTACACCACAAGTAGAAACCGATAAGTGACGCGCACCAATCGCTAAACCTAAATCATGATTTACAGTATATAAGAAATTCATCACATGATCATAATTATCAAACGGTTCACCCGTACCCATAATTACGATATGGCTTACTCGTTGTTCTAGTTTATCCAACTCTTTTTGTACATACATGACTTGCGCAAGCATTTCACCCGATGTTAAATCTCGATTCTTTTTGAGTAATCCACTCGCACAGAAAGTACATCCCATATTACAGCCCACTTGTGAACTTACACAGACCGATTTACCATAATCAAATTGCATTAAAACTGTCTCAACTAAGAAACCATCTTGTAGTTCAAATAAGTATTTAACTGTTCCATCTTTACTTGCTTGTCTTTGTTTAAGTTTAATAGGATTAATCACAAATTCTTCATTAAATGTATCAATCAAACTTTGTTTTATGTCTGTCATTTCACTAAATTCTTGTATTCTTTTACGATAAAGCCAACCAAATACTTGGTTTGTTCTAAACGTTTTTTCGTTATGTTCTAACAACCATTCTTTTAGTTGTTCATAGTTCAAATCATATATCATTTTTTTCATATCGATATCTTACCATATTTAAGCAAATCGTTTAAGTTTAGCCATGTAAAAGCCATCTGTATCATATTGATTTGGAAATATTGTTTTCTCTTCCATCAATTTAAACTCTGGATGTTTCTCACAGAAACGTTGAATCTGCATTTCATTTTCTTTTCTATTTAATGTGCATGTTGAATAGACCATCAAGCCACCTACTTTTAAGCATTCATAAACCCCTTCTAATATGGAGGCTTGTAGTGCTTGAAGTTCATCTAATTGAGCAGGCGTGATACGAAGTTTAATATCTGCTTTACGACGTAATACACCTAAACCACTACATGGCACATCGACAAGTATTCTATCATAAAATTCATGTTTAAAATGATCTTTTACTAAACATGCATCCATCGTATAAGTACTAACATTTGTAATTCCAAGATGAAGTAATTGCTTATCAATCAATTGTTTACGATTCTCATGAAGTTCAATCGCATCGATATGTCCTGTATTGTGCATCAATGTGGCCGATGCTGCTGTCTTAGTACCTGGCGCACTACAAGCATCTAATACATTGAAATGATCTTCTAGTTCTAAAAAATCACTGACCGATTGACTCGCTTCATCTTGAAGCCAGCATTCACCATTCTTAAACCAATCACTTTGAACAAGATTATCCTTGTAGTAGAATGCATATTCACTTAAAACTCCACGACTTACTTTAGGATCATAGAATATTTCATCTGGATCAATCTTTAATGGATTAACTCTTCCACATAATTTAGAAGGTTCTAATAACGCTTTCGCATTTAAAAGTGTTTGGTCTAAACCATATTGTTTATTCCAAAGTTTTACGATGAAAGTAGGTAAAGACGCATTAAGCGCAATCGTATCTAATTCATCATTTCCAACTAATGTTTCTTTCCCTTTTTCAATAACACGATGTAACACCGCATTTACCATCTTTGATGAATTCATATCAATCTTCTTAGCGATTTCAACCGTTTCATTTAAGATGGCATAATCAGGAACACGATCAAAATAGATGAGTTGAGTTGTCGCACTATCGATCAGTACCGCAATTTTTGAGGATGGGAAATAAGTCGTATGTCTTTGCCACAATGCACGAATATAACGATGATTCTGTAGGCATGTATAAATAATCGATGTACATAAGCTTTGATCAATTGGATTCACTTCATCTAAGCGTTGTTTAAGTGCTAGATTAGCGTATTGTCCATGTACGATGACATCATATAGAATTTCGTAGGCGAGTTGTCTTGCTTTCATTAAAGGATCCCCATTGGATTGACATCGATAAAACAATCCCATTTATGAATTGAACTTGTTTCATCGAGTGTTTTTTTAAGGAATTGACGCATTTCATTTAGGTCTTTTCCTTTTAATATTATACGATTCTTATATGTATAATTCACCTTACCCATATCACTTGGACCTAAACATTTAATCGAATCGTGTTCTAAATGTTCATATAAGTGACGAGCATTGCGATTTAAACTTTCTTGATTTGAACCATATAAAGTAATTGTAATTAAGTAGGTATACGGTGGATTTTGGCCTAACTTTCGATAACCCATTTCTTGATTAAAGAATCGTGGATAATCATGTTTAAAGACAGAATTAAAAACATAATGTTCTCTTAAATCACTTTGAATGACAACCTCACTTTGGAGTTGACTTCGACCACTTCTTCCAGCGGTTTGAAGAATGAGTGAAAACGCATCTTCAATACTACGATAATCTGTCCTTAATAAAGATCGATCAATATCTAAGATAATGGATGCGCTAACTCTCGGATTATCCAATCCCTTCGCAATCATCTGAGTTCCTAAAAGTAAATCTGCTTCATAGTGATTAAACGCATCTAATATTTTCTGATGTCCATTTTTATTCGATGTGGAATCTTTATCCATGCGTAAGATACGGAGTCCCTCAATCCTTTGATGTAACTCTTCCTCTAAACGTTGTGTTCCATATCCCATCATTCTTAATTTTGATGAGCCACAACTTGGACATGTACGTGGAACGGGATGTGATAAACCACAACTATGACATTTTAATGTTTGGTCTTCTTTATGATAAACCATGAGACGATCACACGCTGTACACTCAATAGCTTTTGAACACTCTACACACTGAAAGACTGGCGCAAATCCTCTTCGATTCAACAAAAGAATAATCTGTTCTTTTCGATCCAATCGAGATTGTATAAAATCAATTGTTTCTTGAGCTAAAATAGTTCTGCGGTTTCGTGGATTATTAATTACTCGAATCGGTGGTAAAACACCTTTAACTCGTTCATCAAGTTCTACCAATTGATAAACATGTTTTAGTGCTCTTGCATAGGTTTCAAAACTTGGTGTTGCACTTCCAAGAATAACCTTAGAATTGAAATAAGCTGCACGCTTAATCGCTACATCACGCGTATGATAATATGGCAATGATTCTTGTTTATAACTGGAGTCATGTTCCTCATCTAAGATAATCCACGCACAATCTTTGAAGGGTAAAAAGATAGCGGAACGCGTCCCAACAACCAATGATACTTCATTCTCACTGACACGCTTGTATTGAAGATATCGTTCATGATCACTTAAATGGGAATGATACACCACAACATCTTGTCCAAATCGTTCTTGTACTCTACGGACCATTTGTTCAGTTAACGCAATTTCAGGCACACAAATTAAACTTTGTCGATTTTGTTTTAACGCTTCTTCTGCTAGTTTTAAATAGAGTTCTGTCTTACCCGATCCAGTTTTTCCAAATAAACAGATGACTGATTTATCGGTTGAATGAATTAAATTGAGTGCCTTATTCTGTTTATCACTTAATTCATAATCAGGGAGTTTTTGCGTATATTTCTGATCCTGATATGTCTTCTCTTTTAAATATGTTTCTACATATCCATTCTTAATTAATGTAGTTAAACTAGATCTTGAACCCTTTATCTCAGATAAACGTTTATCAACACTTAATTCTTGTATTATTTCATTTTGTAATGGTGAACACTTCTCAGGCATTTTAATAAGTCTTACCCATTTCTCAACTTGAGCATCTTGATAACTTGAACTAATTCGTTTTACCTTTGGCAACATAACTTGAAAACAACTTATTACGGGAGATAAAGTCTCTTCTGCCATCCAAAATCCTAAATCAATTAACTCTTGATTTAAAACAGGTTCTTGATCAATGACTCGTACTACTTCTTTAATTTCAATTCCATTGTGTTCAAATTCATCTATTTTAGATTGATCATATAATTCTGTATGTACTACAAATCCAACACAGGTTTGATTATTAAATTTAACTTCTACTCGCATACCGATTTCACAACTAAAAGGAGCCAAATACGTATACGCTTGGTTTAATTTTAATTGTTTATGTTCAATATAAACTTGTATTAGTTTTTGCATGAAACAATTATACCATATAAAAAAATATGGAAGGCTAGGCCATTTCCATATGTCTTTTTATAATAAGTGAGATGATCGATGCGGCAAGTTTAGGGTCATCATTGCATACCACGAACTTGTACTGTCCTACCATTTCCATTTCTTTTGAAGCTTTTTCTAAGCGTTTGGCAACAACCTCAGGGGCTTCACTTTTACGTCCACGAATTCGTTTTTCGAGTTCTTCCATACTAGGAGGGACTATGAATATCGTTAAAGCATCAGGAACTTTCGCTTTTACTTGAATCGCACCTTGTACTTCAATTTCAAGTAATACATTCTTTCCTTGATTGCGCAGCTCTTCAACCTTATCCATTGGTGTTCCATAATAGTTTCCAACAAACTCTGCATATTCTAATAATTCATCATTCTTGATGGCTTCTAAGAAGCGATCTTTTGTGACAAAGTAATAATCTACTCCATCTTTTTCTGTTGCTCGTTGTGAACGAGTTGTCATCGATACGGAAAAAGCGATATTTAATTCCGGATCATCAAAGAATAAACTTCGAACGGTTCCCTTGCCCACCCCACTCGGTCCGCTCAGTATAATTAATAAACCTTTCTTCATTTCTTGTCCTCTTTTATCAAGTATCATACTCACTTAGATGCCTTGTGTCAATGTGATATAATATTATTTCAATAGAGGTTTAGCTATGGCACTGGATGGAATACTTTTAAGTCGAATTATTAAGCCGCTTGAGGCAATATGTCCTCTCAAGATTCAAAGAATATACAACTTATCCGAGAATGAGATTCTTTTAAATGTACGATCAAATAAGGACAAATACCAACTCCTCATATCCGCCCATTCAGTTCATAATCGAATTCAAATATCAAATCAGAATTTTGTCCCTCCACAAGAACCCAGTAATTTTGTGATGTACCTTCGAAAACATATTGAAGATGGATTAATTCTATCGATTAAGCAGATCGAATTAGATCGATTGGTTGAAATCAATATCCAGAAACGCAATGAAATGGGTGACTTACATCAGTATAAGTTGATGATCGAACTAATGGGAAAATACGCAAATATCGTGTTTGTGGATGAAACCAATCGAATCATGGATGCGCTTAAGAGAATACCAGCGTACGAGAATACAAAGCGTACGATTCATCCAGGTGCTGAATATACTCTTCCTGATCAACAAAATCGTAAAGATCCATTTATAAGTGATTACGATTCTAGTGAATCCATCATGAATCAATTTCATGGGTTCTCACCATTACTTGCTAGAGAAATAGAACATCGTTTAGAAAAAGGTGAAACATTTAGAGATATCATGAATATGATTTCAAAGAGTCATCATCTTCATATCGTAAACAATAAAGAAGAGGTATTTCATTGTATCCCCCTATTACATGTATCTCAAAGCTTTAAAGTCTATCCTTTAATGGAAGGTTTAGATATGGTTTATCAATCTCTAGAAGAGAAAGAACGTATCAAACAACATTCAGGCGATATGCTTAAGTTTATTCAAAGAGAACTTAAGAAAGCACAAACTAAGCGTCCTAAATTACTTGAAGCATACGATGAAGCGCTTGATTGTGAGAAGTGGAGAACGTATGGGGATTATCTCTATGCCTATGGTATGCATCTACAAAAAGGTCTAAAATCATTCGAAGTAAAAGATTTCGAGACCGATGAAACACGTGTTATTCCTTTGGATGAAAAATACGATGGTAAACAAAATGCACAACGTTATTACAACAAGTACCAAAAAGGTAAGAAAGGTCAAGTTCATATCTTGAATCAATTGAAGATTAATCAAGATGAACAAGATTACTTTAATGGATTAACCCAACAACTTGCGATTGCGAGTGTACATGATGCGATGGAAATAAAAGAAGAACTCATTAAAGGGATGTACATTCGATCAAAATTACCTAAGAAGAGTTCTAAGGTTCAAAAAGTTCATTATCTTCAATTAATTCTTGATAATAATATACGAATTTATGTTGGTAAGAATAATCTTCAAAATGAAACCATTACCTTCAAATTAGGCCAAAAGAAAGATTTATGGTTCCATGCGAAGGATTATCATGGAGCTCATGTTCTACTTCAAGGCGAAAATATAAGCAATGAACATAAGAATATGGCCGCATGCTTGAGTGCTCATTATTCAAAGGCAAGAGGTTCTAAGAAAGTTGAAGTTCAAGTCGCATATATCAAAGACATTAAAAAAATCCCAGACTCAAAGCCGGGATTAGTGAGTGTTACACAGTATACCAGTGTGTATGTCGAACCTATTGAAGATGAAATTAATCAATGGATTAGACAATATCAAGTTAAATAACCAAATTGATAAGGCGTCATACGACGTCTTTTCTTATAATCCGGAAGAATAGCTTCAATGGATTGATAGAACTCTTTAGAATGATTCATATGCTTAAGATGCATTAATTCATGGACACAAACATACTCAATAAAACGAGGATCACATTCAATCATCTTCTCACTTAAACGTATATTACGATTCGAATCACATCTTCCCCAACTGCGTTTTAAACTTTTTAGTTCTATCTTATTGGGTTTTAGTTGTGTCATTTCCATCATACGATACATGATTGGTAGAATAATATCAATCGCGAGTTGTTTACGTACTCGATTGTAAGCCGATTCTTTACTCATGGATTTTGGATAAAGTATGACAAGTTCAGTCGGACTTAACTCATACCCAAGTTTTGGATAATTTTCATAACGTAAATGAATCTTACGATTTTGAAACCACATAGAATTCTCATCCACATTCAACTTAACTTGAATTCGTAATTGTCTCAAAATCCAATCTTTCTTAGAATCAATCCAATCATCGAGTGTCTTTAGAGGAATATTTAAAGGAGCCTTAACAACTAAAGCTCCATTTCTAAATCGCATTACAACGGATCTACGATTTTCTAATACAATCATGTACTCTAGGATTGTATCATCCAATCTCATCTGCTTAATAATCATTACTCACCGCTTTGTAAGATAATTGAAGCCGCATGTCCCAAGAAAGAACGACCATCTTTACATCTAACTTGTAACATATCACTTTCAGAATAGTCTTTCCATGAATCTACTTCACACTTAATGGTTTCATCCCCAACATTAATATAGGCATAATCATATTTCCATGTTGTATCAATTACTTGAAGATTACATCCACTCAAAAACAATAAAACGAGACTAGTAATAATTAATTTCTTCATCTTGAATCTCCTTATCTTTTTGATGTCTAACTTTGAAGAACAAAAATCCACCTATAATTAGAATAAGATAAAAACTGAAAAATCGCCATAAAATCATAATACTTGCGGCAGCTGCTTTACCTAATACCGTTGAAAAGGTTAAAACAAACAAACTCTCAGTTGCGCCAGCTGCACCAGGTAAAGGTACAAAAGTATTCGCTATTGTGATGAAAGATGCTAAAGCAATCAATTCTACTATCATCTTTAATTTAATATCTAAGTTAAGTAAAAACCCAATAACGAGTGGAGTCGCAAAGTACACCAATATTTTTAATGCATTTAATCCAAATAATTGCCACAACATACCTCTGTTTTCAGTAATAACTGATTGAGCTTGATAGAAATGTTCAAGTATTTGATCCCATGCATGTATCATTTTTTCTTTTTGTTTAACCCACTTTAATTTTTCTGTTAAATGGAAAATGAAGTGCATTAGTTTACGATAAATATTAGGTTTAAACACCATTAATCCCAACAATACAATAATGATTAAATTTATGAGTAATCCTAAACCAAACACCAGTGTAATAGAACTATGCGCAAACTCATTAAAATTCGTAAAGAATAAGAGTAATGCAATCACAACCAAAGTAATAGAGTAAAGAAAGAAATCAAGCCAAATAATACCAGCCCCATGACTTCCTTTAAGTCCTTGTTTCTTAAACGTATACGATTGTGCAAATTGTCCACCTGTACTCGATGGCGTAACACCAGACATAAATCCACCAATTAACGCATTCACAAATCCATCGATAAATCGATATTTAGGACACATATGACTTGCCATTAGCTTTAGGATTATGCCATGAATTATAAATGGGAGTAATCCCCAAAAGGCCATGATAATCAATAATAAAATATTAACTTGACTTAAAGTTTGAACTACTACATCAAAACTATCGTATAACGCTAATCCAAGAGCGAGTCCACTTAAGACTAATATGTATAGAATTGTGAACCATGTTTGACTAAAAAGTTTTTTCATACTTAACCATATTATCATACTCTAATATGAAAAAAGCACATTTCTGTGCTTAATTCATCTGATTTTTAACTCTAACTACATAATCATGATTTTCATAATCGACAAAAATATTTGAATCTTGAGGTGGATTATTCTCTAAGATAAAGTATGCAATTTTACTTTCAATCTGTCTTTGAATATGTCGTTTCATAGGACGTGCACCATATTGAAGATCACTACCCTCTAATATTATGTTCTGTTTAGCCGTACTTGTGACTTCTAATCGATAGTTTTGAGCTTGTAATCTATTTCTTAATTCTGAAATAAACTTATCCGCAATTTGACTCAATACTTGATTATTTAATGGATTAAATATCACAATCTCATCGATTCGATTAATAAATTCTGGTTTAAATGTTCTTTGAACTTCTGCCATAACAAGTTGTTCACGTCGTGATTCATCCTCATCCAAGATGTATTGAGATGCCAAGTTACTTGTCATAATGACTAAGGTATTGGTAAAGTTAACCACAACACCTTGATTATCTGTAATTCTTCCATCCTCCAAGATTTGTAAAAGGATATTGAATACATCAGGATGTGCTTTTTCGATTTCATCCAATAATACGATAGAATATGGTTTTCGCCGTACTGCCTCCGTTAACTGTCCACCTTCTTCATAGCCTATGTATCCTGGAGGTGCACCAATCAAACGTGATACTGAATGTTTCTCCATATACTCACTCATATCAATGCGTACAATCTTACTTTCATCATCAAAGAGCTGTGCCGCAAGTGCTTTTGCGACTTCTGTTTTACCAACCCCTGTTGGACCTAAGAATAAGAATGATCCAATAGGGCGATGTTCATCTTGAATATGTGCTTTAGAACGCATAATCGCAGAGCTAACGAGTTGTAAAGCTTCTTCTTGACCCATAACACGTTGTGCAAGGATCTTAGGAAGTTGTAAGAGTTTTTGTCTTTCTGTTGACATCAGTTTACTTACATCAATATGAGTCCAACGTGAAACGATCTTCGCAATGAGTTCTTCATCCACAATCTCTTGAATCAAAGCTCCATCTTTCTTTTTATCTTGTTCAAGCTTAATGCGTTTCTCTAAGTTTGGAATGGTTTCATATTGAAGACGAGCCGCTTCTTCGTATCGTGCATCATTACTTGCGTTTTCTAAATCAAGTCGTGCTTTTTCTAAAGCTTCTTTATCCCCTTTGACTTGATCTAGGAATTTCTTTTCTTCTTTCCATTTCAAATCTAAAATCTTATGTTCTTCCTTGAGATTCGATAGTTCTTTACGTAATTCTTCTAATCGATCTAGTGTACGCTCATCTGTTTCCTTCTTCAAGGATATTTCTTCAATCTCAAGCTGCATTATCTTACGATTTAAATCATCGAGTTCTTGTGGCATGGAATCCATTTCAACACGAATCGTAGCGCAAGCTTCATCGATTAAATCTATCGCTTTATCCGGTAAGAAACGATCATTAATATAACGGTGTGATAATTTAGCCGCCGCAATAATTGCTTCATCTAAGATATTAACCCCATGATGGGATTCAAAACGATCTTTTAATCCACGCAAAATAGAAATCGTTTCTTCTACACTTGGTTCATCTACTAATATTTTTTGGAATCTTCTTTCTAAAGCCGCATCCTTTTCAATGTGTTTCTTATATTCATCAAAAGTAGTGGCACCGATACATCTTAACTCACCACGGGCTAACATCGGTTTGAGTAGATTTGCGGCATCCATTGAACCTTCAGTTTTACCTGCCCCAACTAAATTATGGAGTTCATCGATAAAAAGAATAATATTCCCTTCAGCTTGTTTTACTTCATCTAAAACTGCTTTGAGTCTTTCTTCAAATTCACCACGATATTTAGCTCCTGCAATAAGTGCACCCATATCAAGCTCTATGAGTTGTTTCTCCTTGAGACCAAAAGGAATATCACCTTTCATAATTCGCCAAGCTAAACCTTCCACGACTGCAGTCTTACCTACACCGGGTGATCCAATAAGAACTGGATTATTTTTAGTCTTACGAGAAAGTATTTCTATCACTCGTCGTATTTCATCTTCTCGTCCAATAATCGGATCAATCTTACCGTTACGTACATCTTCAACTAAATCACGGCCATACTTACGTAAAGCTTCTAGTTGATTTTCTGAATCTTCTGATTGAACCTTTTTACCTTGTAAACTCGAAGATATCGCTTGCGATACAACTGTATTATTAAGTTTAAACGTATCGACAATCTTCTGACTTAGTGTTGTCTTATTAAACAACATAACTTTAAACAATAATAAAGCACCTAAATGCGTTTCTTGGTTCTTCTTCATCTCATTCAACGCATTTAAAATACTCTGATTTAAATCTTTGGATAATACCGGTTGACTTACTTCAGATTGAGTTGGACATTGTTCAATCGCAGCACTTACCATATTCTCAAATTGAGTTGGATTGATGTTTAAACGAGATAGTATTCCATCCAATACACCATCTTGTTTCATGGCTAAATAAACATGTGCACAGGTAATCTCTGGATGATTACTTGAGAATGCTTGTTCAGCTGCTTTACTTAAAATAAACTGTAATTTTTGTGTAAATTGATTCATGCTCATACAAAAACCTCCTTTTTACAAAAAAGTAACAGAAAGACTGTTACTTGAATGCTTTTTTGAAACGATCGTAGATCGAGTCTTTTCCTTTAATATTTCTTAATTTTTCGTAGAGTTCTTTTTCTTCACGGCTTAATTTATCATCGACTTGAATCTTAACTTCAACGTATTGGTCACCTTGATTACTGGAGTTAAGGTCTTTTACCCCTTTTCCTTTTAATCTAAATTGAGTACCTGTTTGGGTTCCAGATGGAATAGTTAGTTCGACATCTCCATGAACTGTAGGTACATCTATCTTACATCCAAGTGTCGCATCTAATGCGGATACTGGTACATTGATATAAATGTTATTTCCTTCACGTTGGAAGTATTTATGACGGCTCACTAAGATTTCAATGTATAAATCACCGTTAGGTCCACCTTGTGTACCACGTTCTCCTTTACCAGGAACACGTAATTGTTGGCCTGAATGGATACCCGCTGGAATCTTCACATCAACGGTAACACGTTTACGTTCATAACCTCGTCCATGACATTTATGACATTTGTTGAGAATCTTCTTACCTGTTCCTTGACACTCTGGACATACACTGGAAGATTGGAATACACCAAATGGGGTACGTTGTTGGGTTGTGACTTGTCCTTTACCATTACAGGTTGGACAGATTTGAACATCACTCTTACTGTGTGCTCCACTTCCGATACATTCGGAACATTGTTCCTCCACATCTAAACTAATACTCTCTGTTTTACCAAAGATTGCGTCCATGAAATCAACGCGTAACTGCATGAGTCGATCTTCACCTTTTCTTGGCCCTGATTGTCTTCTTTGCGATGATCCAAAACCACCTCCAAAGAACGATCCAAAGATATCATTGATGTCTTCAAATCCACCGGATTGGAATCCACCAAAGCCTTGACCAAATCCTTGTTCAGTGGACGCATGTCCAAATTGGTCATAGTTTGCACGTTTTTGTGTGTCACTTAAAACTTCATACGCTTCTTGTACTTCTTTAAACTTTATATCAGCCCCTTTTTCTTTATTGATATCAGGGTGATATTTTTTCGCAAGGCTTCGATAGGCTTTCTTTATTTCCGCTTCCGTGGCGTTTTTACTAAGTCCTAATACCTCATAATAATCACGTTTATCTGCCATATTTCGCCTCCAGGATAAAACCTAGGGATGTCCCTAGGTTGATGTTATTCTTTTTCTTTAAAGTCCGCATCCACAACATTATCATCTTTTGGAGCTTCAGTTTGGCTATTTTGAGCATCTTGTTGTTTATACATTGCTTCAGCCATGGAATGAGCTGCTTGTTCCAATTGATCAATCTTTTCTTTTAAGACTGCAATGTTGTTATCATTGAGAGCTTGTTGAAGTTCATCGCGTAATTTAGTGACTTCTGCTTTTTGTTCAGCACTGACATTCGCATTCTCAGTTTCTAGGGATTTATTAATCTGATGAATGAATTGTTCAGCCTTATTCTTCAATTCTGCTTCTTCTTTTAAACGTTCATCTTCAGCTTTATGTTCTTCCGCATCACGAACCATACGTTGAATTTCTTCATCACTTAAGCCAGTTGAACCAGAAATTGTAATGGATTGTTTCTTGTTAGAACCTTTATCCAAAGCAGATACGTGTACGATACCATTCACGTCAATATCGAATGTAACTTCAATTTGTGGAACACCTCGAGGAGCAGCCGCAATACCATCTAGCTTGAATAAACCAAGTGATTTATTGTCTTTGGCCATAGGACGTTCACCTTGAAGTACATTGATATCAACAGCTGGTTGATTATCAGCCGCAGTTGAGAATACTTGAGATTTACTTGTTGGAATTGTTGTATTACGTGGAATAAGTGTTGTCATAACACCACCCATCGTTTCAATACCTAAGGATAATGGAGTAACGTCTAAGAGTAGAACATCCTTCACATCACCACTGATTACAGCACCTTGAATCGCTGCACCAATCGCTACAACTTCATCTGGGTTAACAGAACGGTTAGGTTCTTTACCTAATTCTTGACGAACCAATTCTTGAACGGCTGGCATACGAGTGGATCCACCAACGAGTAATACTTGGTGAATATCATTCTTTGTTAAGCCAGAATCTTTTAAGGCTTGACGAACAGGTCCAATACAACGTTCAACTAAATGACGTGTCATATCTTCAAACTTAGCACGGGAAAGGCTTGTTTCAATATGTAAAGGTCCATTAGCACCTGCAGAGATAAATGGTAAAGAAATTTGAGTACTTACCATAGAAGATAAGTCTTTCTTCGCTTTTTCTGCAGATTCTTTTAGACGTTGCATCGCCATCTTATCATTCTTTAGATCAACGCCATTGTCTTTCTTGAATTGATCAACCAACCAATCCACAACCACGTTATCAAAATCATCACCACCAAGGACATTGTCCCCAGCCGTTGATAATACTTCAAATGTACCATCGGCTAACTCAAGGATAGAAACGTCGAAGGTTCCTCCCCCTAAGTCAAATACTAATACTTTTTGTTCCTTATCTGTCTTATCAATACCAAACGCAAGAGCTGCTGCTGTAGGTTCGTTGATAATACGTTCTACATCTAAACCAGCAATCTTACCAGCATCTTTAGTTGCTTGACGTTGTGCATCATTGAAATACGCAGGAACAGTAATAACTGCTTTCGTAATCTTTTCTCCTAAGTATTCTTCTGCATATGTCTTAATGTATTGAAGAATCATTGCAGAAATTTCTTGTGGAGTATATGTTTTACCTTCTAAGGTAACCGTTTTATTTGAACCCATTATACGTTTAATGGATAAAATAGATTCTTTATTTGTGACAACTTGACGCTTAGCCGCATCCCCTACAATTCTCTCACCATTTTTATACGCTACAACGGATGGGGTTGTACGGTTACCCTCAGGGTTTACGATTACTTTAACTTCTCCACCTTCCATCACAGCGACACAGGAATTGGTGGTTCCTAAGTCAATTCCGATAATTTTATTGCTCATATGTTTCTCCTTTATTCGCTTACTTTAACCAAACTTGGTCTCAATAATCTATCTTTCAATTTGTATCCTTTTTGTAAAACTTGAATAACTTTATTACTCTCTAATCCTTCAACCTTTTCCATCATTAATGGTTGGTGGAAGTTAGGGTCAAAATCTAAACCTTCAGCTGGGATTTCTTCAACCCCTTCTTTTTTAAGCGATTCAATCAATTGGTTATAGGTCATTAATACACCTTTCGCCACTGAACTCTCTTTATCTTCAATCGTGTCAAGTGCGCGTTCTAGATTATCAATAACTGGTAAGATATCTGACGCAAAACTTTGAATACGATATTTTTTTGCGACATCTAGGTCTTGTTGATTACGACGTTTTATATTTTCCGCATCAGCGTATGCTTTATAGTAATCATTTTGAAGTTTCTTATTTAAATCTTCTAATTCTTGAATTTTTTCTTCTAACTTCTTAATCTTTTCAGAATGTTTATCTTTATGTTCTTTGTGTTTCTTTTCTTCTACTACTTCTTCGTGTATGACTTCTTTTTCTTCACTCATGATGAATCTCCTTTTCCATAAATTGTCTCAATCGCTTTACTCATAAACTCCATGAGTGCTACGACTCGATCATACTCCATGCGACTTGGTCCAACCACCATAAGCTGTCCGGATTCTTCTTGATCAAGTTTGAATGTACTCGTCACGACAGCCATATCATCCATCCAAACTAAGGAAGAATGATCACTGACATCGAGTCTAAGTGCATTTTGATTGGATCCGATATCTTTCCACACTTTACTGTTTTCAAACATCTGCATCAGTTGTTTAAGTTTATTGATATCGGTAAATTCTGGTTGATTAAATATGTTGTTACTTCCACTTAGGTAGAAGTTAGTATTCGCAAATTTGATAAAGGCATCAAAGAATGCTTCAAATATGGTTTCATATTGTTTGATCGATTGGGCCAATATTGGTTTGATTAATTGTAACTTCTCAAGAATATGATCAAGTTGAGTTCCAGTTAATCTTTCATTCAATATTGCGCAACAATTCGCTAATTCTTCTACACTTACCTTTTCTTCAAATTGGAATACCCTATTTTCAGTATGACCTGAATTCGTAATAAACACAGCTACTGCTTTATTCTGATCGACTGGAAATAGATTTATGTGTTCAAGTGTTTGTGTATTCGCTTCAGGACCTAAAACCATTGAGGTTAAGTTGGTCATTTGTGCTAAGATATCACAACTACGCTTAATCACTTCATCAATCTTTAATTGACGATCAGAGAAGACAACTTGAAGTGCTGTTTGTAGATTTGTATCCAACTTATCATCCATAAGATGTTCGACATAGTATCGATACCCTAAAGAAGAAGGAACACGTCCACTGGAGGTATGTGTTTTCTCAAGAAAACCAAGTGTTTCAAGTTCTAACATTTCATTACGAATGGTCGCAGAAGAATAAGGTAGATTATACTTCTCTACTAAAGTCTTTGATCCAACAGGTTCTGCTGTTGATATAAACGAATCTACTATAGCTTTTAAGATTTCTATCTTACGACTGGTTAGCACTTCAACACCTCCTTAGCACTCACTTAACATGTCTGCTAATAGTATAACATGAAAATTAGCACTGTCAACTTCGAAGTGCTAATTACTTAATATTTTATATTTAATTATCGATATTTTTTCTCAATAAACTCTTTAACTTGAGATGGCACAAATGGTGTTAAATCCCCTTTGTTTTGTGCTATCTGTTTTACAACCGAAGAAGATAAGAAAGAATATTGAGGACGTGTTAATAAGAACACTGTTTCTATATTAGGCGCTAATACCATGTTTGCGGTAGCTTGTTGGAGTTCATATTCATAGTCCATGACAGCTCGAATTCCTCGAATTAAGATGCTTGCGCCAGATACTTTCGCGTATTCAACCGTTAATCCCGTTTGAGCACTCACAGTCACATTATTAAATTCTTGGATAACAGAAGAAATCATTTCTAAGCGTTCTTCTACACTAAAATCAGAATTTGATTTATTAGGATTACGCATGATTACAACTTCAAGTTGATCAACAAGTGTACTTGCTCTTTTAATAATATCTAAATGCCCTAACGTAATAGGATCAAACGTTCCTGGATATATCGCTTTTCTCATTATTTCCTCCGAATGAAGTATAAGGCAATTCTACCATAGCTCTTTGTTTTATCAAGTTCATACGCATCAGGTAGAGTCACTTCATCATCATCTAAACATTCATAAACAATTAAACTATCTTCATGAATTATGGGTAAACACGCATTAAGTAACTTATTTAAATCGATCTTTTGATAGGGTGGATCTAAATAAATGAAATCAAATACAAGTTGTTTACTCTTAAAGAATCGACACGCTTGAAAACAATCCATTCGATAAACACTCGATTCCTTCTCAAAATTGAGAGTTTTAATATTCTCTTTGATAATCTGACAAGCTTGATTTGATCCATCTACGAAATGTAGTTCTTTTGCGCCTCTTGATAGAGATTCTAATCCGATATTCCCACTACCTGCGAATAAATCTAGACCCACTTTATCTTGAATCCAAGGACCAATAACTGAAAAACACGCTTCCTTTACGACATCCAATGTAGGACGCGTATTATCTCCTGGTAAACTCTTTATACTTCGAGATTTACGACTTCCCGCAATAATTCTCATTCTATCTCTTCCTTTTTCTGACGAATAATAACCGCTTGTGCTATTCCTAATCCAAACATAATGGATAGTGTACTTGATCCTCCAGATGACAACATTAACAATGGTACACCTGTTAAAGGTATTAAAGCTGTTACTCCACCCACATTTAACACAAAATGCGCAAACAAGTAAATTCCAACCCCAACTAATATCATTCGTGATTTTTCATCTTTTGCGTTTAAGGCATGTTTAAACAACTGAAACATTAACATAAAGTACAACACGATAACCGTTAATACTCCAATGAATCCGAATTCTTCCGCAATAACCGCTAAGATAAAATCTGTCTTAGCCGCAGGTAAATAACCATATTTCTGTAAACTCTTTCCAAACCCTACACCAGACCAATTACCCTTCACAAACGCAACTAATCCATTAACCAATTGATAACCACTTCCATACTTATTAATAAATGGATTCATTGTATTCTCAAAGCGAGCTACCATATATTCAGGTAGATTCAATCCATTCTTAAGAAAATCAATACCTGCTGGGCTTAATATAACTAAAGCACCTACTAATCCTAAAATAATACCAACGATCATCCACATATGCGCTTTAACTAAACTCTTATGTCCAGCCATCATAAATTCAAAGAATGCGATCACAAATAAAACAATCGCTGTTCCTGTATCTTTTTGAAAAAACATAATAATGAAAAAAGTAATAAAGAAATAGAATGCAGGAAATTGAATAATCTCTCCAAACGTCGCATTTCGACGCTTAATATCACCTAAAAATACCGCAAACACAATAATCAAGCCTAGTTTTGCGAATTCACTTGGTTGAATCGTTCCTATACCAGGAACAGGAATCCAAGCATAAGCTCCGTTTATAGGCCCAAATAATCGTGGAATAAGTAAAAATCCAATCATAATAATCGATAGTATTCCACTACTCTTCGTAAAATACTCGATTTTGAAGTAACGTGCTAATAAGATATAACCAATATATCCGATAAAGATAAACACAAATTGTCTAAATGCAGTATTCATTAATGATTGAGTTGATATGTTGGTTGTCATAGATGCGGACACAATCATGAGTAAACCAATCAAGCATAATAAAACCATAGATATTTGTATTTGTATGTTTCTACCTTTAGGTAGTCTTAGGGAAAATTTGAATTTTTTCATCGTATTTATTGTATCAAATAATGAGTCATATAAACCTTATGATCCAAAATAATTTATGTGAAACATATTTTATTCAATGTAATCGTTTACTTTTATCTTTTTTTAACAAGTGAATTCAAATCACTATACAATAATATATGAATTAGCTATAATGTGTCTGTACTTTAGATCGTTACATATCATAAAAGGCAAAAGAAACCTTTTTGATGTGGGAATATAGAGGGAATATGAATCGAATCACTTATACGTCTATTGTGAAGGATGATAATCCGAGTCTTAGACTGAAATCCGCTGTTTTAAACTTGCCTTTACAAAAAAAATACATCGCTTTGGCAAAACGTATGTTGCGTTATGTTAAAGATTCTAGAGATGATGAAAAAGCTCAAAAATATGATCTTAAACCTGCGGTTGGTTTAGCTGCACCTCAAGTTGGGGTAAATGTTCAAATCATCGTTGTAGTAGTTGATGATGAAGACGGGAATTTTATTGAGTACTGTTTAGCGAATCCTAAAATAATTTCTCACTCAGTCCAAAAAACAGCCTTATCTCTTGGAGAAGGTTGTTTGTCCGTTGAAGTTGAACATCAAGGATTGGTTCATCGAAGTGCGAGAATTAAAGTTCGTGCCTTTGATGTCTTAACCAATGAGATGGTTGAATTTAGAGCGGATGGTTATCTAGCTGTTGTTTTACAACATGAAATTGATCATTTAAATGGTGTCTTATTCTATGACCATATTAATCTAAGCGATCCTTGGAAAGTAGAAGAAAATACCTTAATAATTGAATAAACAAGGAGTATTATGGAAAATGAATTAAATATTGAACAAAAGACCTATAATCGGAGTACTGACACACTCGTCTATGCCTTAGGCGGTTTAGGTGAGGTCGGTAAAAACATGTACTGTTACGAACATCAAGATGAAATAATTATCTTAGATGCTGGGGTACGTTTTCCGGAGGAAAGTCTTTTAGGTGTGGATTACGTTATACCTGATTATAGTTACTTAGTGCGTAATCAACACAAAGTAAAGGCATTGATTATTACCCATGGTCATGAAGATCATATTGGTGGTATACCGTTTTTACTTAAGGCTGTTAAAGTTCCACGTATCTATGCCCCTAGCTTTGCGGCTGCACTTATTAACCGTAAGTTAGAAGAACGTAGAATGCGAGAATTACCAAAAATTGAAATTATCAATGAGAATTCTAAAGTTGAAACTGAACACTTTAGAGTTGGCTTTTACAATACAACACACTCCATCCCAGACGCATTAGGCGTATTAATCAATACACCAAATGGACGTATTGTTCATACCGGTGACTTTAAGTTTGACTTAACACCTGTTGGAGCGAATGCGGATTATCAAAAGATGGCATATATTGGTCAGATTGGTGTAACACTCCTAATGAGTGATTCCACAAACTCTTCTGTTAGTGGATTCTCCATCAGTGAAAAGAAAGTAGCGCAAGCACTACTTGATATTGCACGCAAAACACAAGGTCGCTTAATTATGGCAACTTTCGCATCTAACGTATATCGTGTTAGACAAATCATAGAAGCTGCTGTTGATACAGGACGTAAAGTTTGTGTATTCGGTCGCTCCATGGAGAATGTTGTTGTGGTGGGTCGTAAACATGGTCATATCCCGTATGGAGATGAACATTTTATAGAACCGAATATGTTAAACACCATTCCTGCAAATAAGGTATTGATATTAGCAACAGGATCACAAGGTGAGCCATTAGCTGCTTTATCTCGTATTGCGAATGGTACACATCGTTTTATCAAGATTATTCCTGGTGATACCGTTGTATTCTCCAGTAGTCCAATTCCAGGTAATGCACAAAGTGTTTCTGGAGTTGTTAATCGACTAACACGTTCAGGAGCGAATGTATTAACCAACTCACTCTTAAACTCATTACATACCACAGGACATGCATCTCAAGAAGAACAGAAGCTCATGTTACAACTTATAAAACCTAAATACTTTATGCCAATTCATGGTGAATATAAGATGTTAAAGGTCCATGCGAAAACAGGTATGGAAACAGGTATTCCTAAAGAAAACATCTTCATTATGGCAAATGGTGATGCGGTTGTATTACGTGATGAAGAAGTCTTTATGGCAGATACACGTATTCAAAGTGATGATATCTATGTCGATGGAAATGATACTTCAGGATTATCAACTTCAGTTATTAAAGATCGTACCATCCTTGCGGATAATGGTATGGTCAGTGTAATTGTGACCATTGATTCTCGATACAATAAAATCTTAGTAAGACCTAACATTGTATCTCGTGGTTTCGTATTCTTAAAAGAATCTCAAACACTTTTAAAGGAAGCAGAAATGGTTGTCTATGAAGCTCTTAAAAAGAAGATGTTACAGAAGACAACATTTGGTGAACTTAAAAATACCATTCGTGCTTCTCTTGAGCCATTCTTATACCAAAAGACAAGTCGTAACCCATTGGTTATTCCTGTTATCTTAAATCAAAAAGCAGCCATGGCTGCTCTACAGAATAAATCTAAATAGTGTGAAAACACTATTTTTTATTGGTAAATCTCAATACTACCTAAGATACAGGTAAAATTCACATTCAACACTTTATTACTACTTGGATCACCCATTGATTTATCACTAATATCCCCTAAGATAGGAGAACCCGATAAATTGATACGAACGCCACTTGGTAACTTAACCAATACACTCGCAAGAATACTATTGATTTCTATGGATGCGATATCATTCTTAAACTCAATCTGACTAAAATCAACTTCTGCCGATGCCATAACTGAATTCACTGAACAATACTCAAAACTTGCATTATTCACTTGTTCATTCACAGAATTAAGAAACGCATTGTATTCTCTTTGGTTTGAGCTATGTTTAGGTTTTGTGGATGGTTCAATTGGTCTTACTTTTCTTGGTCGACTAAACAATAAGTTCAAACCAATAATAATCAATAAACCTGGCCAGAAATACATCATAACTTGTCTAAATGTAACACGAATAATCTCAAACTCATTGAGTAAATAAATTGTCCCAATCGCAATCAAGATAACAGAGAAAATCTGTATTCTACGATCACGCACCAAATTATATAACCCAATTAAAATTAATAAAGTAGGCCATAAATAATTCATTAAACTCTCAACAGAAATAATATTTAGATTACTGAGGATAATTAATACCCCGATAGCGATTAATATCGATGCGAATATTCGTCTCATAGTTCACCTCTTGATAAGTCTTCATTATTATATTAGCTAAATTTAGTATAATAGTACATATGAAAAACTTATTCCGATCGATTATTCTATTTATCCTCTTATTATCTGTACTAACCTATATTATCTACATTGATAGTACGAATGGTGCATTAACACGCCTTAGTGTACATAAACAAGAATTGATTCATGAAACAATTCCAGAAAGTATGGATGGACTTAGTTTCATTTACCTATCCGATATCCATGCCTATACTTTAGATGAAACATACTATGAAGAAGTCATACATAAAGTGATAGAACTTAAACCAGACTTTATCTTTATTGGTGGTGATTTATTGGATGAAGCTAATTTAAGTGATGAACAAGTTTTACAAATGATTGATTGGTTGTCATCATTATCAGCACCGCTTGGCAAATTTGCGGTACTTTCTGATTTAGACAATGATCATATTGAAACCATTCAAGCTATTTATAGTCAAAGTAATATTGAAATATTAGATAATACGGTTCTAAATCTACACAACAAATCCAAAGATTCAATTCAACTCATTGGATTATCACCGAATAGTTCAAATGAAATGTTTAGCCAAGTTGATCAGAGCCAATATAATATCGTATTAAGTTATAATCCTTCTATTTATTCTGATTGGAAAAACCAAAATGTTGAACTCTTCTTAGGAGCTAAAACACATGGTGGTCAAGTCAATCTACCACTTTATGGATCATTGTTTAATCAAGCAACTGGAACATATATTAAAGGAACGTATAAATCAGACACAAGTCAACTTATCATATCCAATGGAATCGGTGTATCAAGCTTAAGAGCCCGTTGGATGTGTGATCCTACTATCTACTATTTCACTCTTAGAAATAACTAAAAATAAACCAAAGGAATGGTTTATTTTTTAATTTAGATGATACATCTATTATTTATAAATCGATTTATTTAAGTTCAGAAATAGAATACCTACAATAGAATATAGCACTAAGCATATTGAACCAATTATAAAAATAATGGATTCATTACTTGGAAATAACATCAAACCTATACTTAATACAAACATTATTAAAGATAATCCATAGACAAAATTCCCAACCTGTTTGGTGAGTTCATCGACGTTATATTTTTCTTGTTGGGTTTTACTTGATGTATTATAACCTGAAATTAGAGAAGTCATTTTCTTAACTTTGATTAAGTAACCCAGAATTAATAATATGAATGCTGGAAATAAGAAGATCATAAAACAATATTATCATAAAAAAAGACGAACGTTATGTTCGTCTTATCCTACTACAATATTTAATAATTTATTCGGTACATAAATAACTTTACGTACTGTTTTACCTTCAAGATGAGATTGAATAAGTTCAATAGCTTTATCCTGAATATCATCTTGTTTAGCGTTAAATGGTACAACTAGCTTAGAACGAATCTTACCATTCACTTGAATGACAAGTTCTACTTCATCTTCGACAAGATACTTCTCATCATAGCTAGGCCAAGGTTCATAACTAATACCTTCTTTACCGGTCATATGTGTCCATAATTCTTCACCGGTATGAGGTGCGAA
>JAJZTY010000067.1 GCA_021847325.1 Bacillota bacterium | reverse complement strand
AAACCTGTAATAATATATGGTAATCGTTCGTTAGGGAAGATGTTGTGGATGGATGCTCAAACATCGAATGATTTTAAAATTGAGGCTTTTATTGTTGATGATGCATACTTAAATGAAAACGGACTATTCTGTGGGCTTCCTCAAATATCCTTTTCAAGAATGTTAGAAATGTTTCCACCTGAGAAATATGATTTGATCGTGACGGATGGTACTAATCTTATCCAAAATAAAGAACCTTTATTCTTAAAGGTAAAAGATATGGGGTATACATTTAGAAATTATATTAGTTCAAAGAGTATCGTATCTGATGATTGTATTATGGGGGTCAATAATATAGTATTTGAACAAGTTTATATAGGTCCTAATGGTATCATAGGTGATAATAATTTAATTCGACAACAAGTTTATTTAGGTCATGATTTTAAGATAGGGAATCATTGTATCTTCAATCCAGGATGTAAAATAGGTGGTTTCTTAGAAAGTGGTTCAAATGTATTTGTTGGAATGGGTGCGATAGTTATTGATCATATAAAGCTTAAAGATTACAGTATCGTAGGGGCTGGAAGTGTCGTAATTAAATCAACAGAAGAGTATTCAATCAATGTAGGTAATCCGAGTCGAAACATAAAAGGAGACAAACATGATTAATATTGAAAACAAGATTGTGATTAATTTTACACCTACAGGTATGTTACCAACAAAGAAGGATACACCATATGTTCCTATTAGTCCTGAAGAAATTATCGAAGATGTTCGTAGAGCGTATTTGTTAGGTATTACAATGGTTCATTTACATGCCAGAGATGAAAATGGTTTACCATCTCATCGCAAAGAAATCTATGCTAAAATCATACAAGGAATTCGTGAATTCGCACCAGAACTTATTATTTGTGTTTCGACATCGGGAAGAATTCTTAATACATTAGAAACTCGATCTGAAGTTCTTGATTTAGAAGGTGAACTTAAACCTGATATGGCAAGTTTAACAATGAGTTCACTTAATTTTAATCGTTCTGCGAGTATTAATGATCCTAAAATGATATTTGATTTAGCTACTATCATGAAAGATAAGAAGATACTTGCGGAGATAGAAGTATTTGATTTAGGGATGATTAATTATATACATTATTTAGTAAAGAAAGATTTATTGAATGAATCTTTCTATGTGAACTTTATTTTAGGCAATATCGCTAGTGCACAAACAGATTTACTTCATATAGGTAGTATGATTAAGGACTTACCTGATAAAACAGTCTTATCTATTGGTGGTGTTGGTAACCAACAATTAAGTGCGAATGCTTTGGCGATTTCTATGAATTATGGGATAAGAATTGGATTAGAAGACAATATATGGTTTGATCAAGAACGAACCAAATTAGCAACCAATTTAGAATTGGTTCAAAGAGCACATCATATAATTAAGTCAATGAATAAAGAAGTTTTAACTTCTATAGAACTTAGAGAAATATTGGGATTAAATACGCAAAAAGGGAAATATGGTTTAAAAGATTAAAGTGGATTCAATTAAAGTAAGTATTATCTGTAATACCTTCAATCATGAGAAATACATTGAAGATGCCATAAAGGGTTTTGTGAATCAAAAAACCGATTTTAAGTATGAAATATGCATACATGATGATGCGTCTACGGATCATACAAAAGAAGTAATATTAAAGTATGAAAGACTTTATCCTGAATTAATTCATGCGATTATACAAACTGAGAATCAATATTCTAAAGGGATAAGTGTTAACGCAATTAATAGTTCAAGGGCAAGAGGTGAATACATTGCGTTTTGTGAAGGAGATGATTATTGGACTGATCCGTACAAACTTCAGAAACAAGTTAATCTATTTGAGAAGTATCCGGATTGTGCGTTAGTCTTACATGGTTCAATTATCATAAACGCAAATAATAAGTTCGCTAAGCGGACATGGCTATTTACAAATAAAGAGAGAAAACTAAGTGTTGAAGAAGTTCTAAATGCTCGTGGAATCGTAGCGGCACATAATAGTTATATGTATCGAAATGTGGAAAATACTTTTCCAGATTTCTTTAGGAATTTAGGTGTTTGGGATACCACTCGATGTATCTATTTTGCGCTTAATAACTCAGTTTATTATATTCCAGAACTAATGTCAGTCTATCGGGTTGGGATAAAGGGTTCTTGGAATGATCGAATTCGTCTCGATCAAGATAAATTAGTTAAACATTATCGAAAAGAGATTCATTTTTATCAGGAATTAAATCAGTATACTCATTTTAAATATGATAATGTGATAAGTAAGACAATTCATTATCTTGAATTTCATGTTGCGGTATGTGAAAGACGTTATGATGATATAAAAAAAGATTATAAGAATATTTTGGACAATCAAAGTATTTATCAAAAATTATCATTTCATGCACAAAAAATATTACCGAATTTGTTTAATCTATTAAGAGTTATTCGATTCAAACTTTGGATATAGGGAAGAAATATGAAAAAAATTAATGTGACACAATCTTTATTGCCTAAACTGGATGATTATATAAAAGAAATCGAAACGGTTTGGGATAGTCATCACTTAACAAGCAAGGGTTCTAAACATGAAGAATTAGAATCGAAACTTAAAACGTTACTAGATGTTAAGTGTGCATCCCTTTTTGTGAATGGTCATCTAGCATTAGAGGCAGTCCTTGAAGCTTATGATTTAAAAGGAGAAATAATTACGACAGCGTTTACTTTTCCTTCCACAACGCATGCGATTGTTAGGCAAGGATGTACACCAGTTTTTGCGGATATAAAATTAGATGATTATACTCTAGATCCGATAGATGTAGAACGTAAGATTACCGACAAGACCGTTGCGATCCTTCCAGTTCATGTACTTGGACATGTGTGTGATGTTAAAGCATTTGAACAATTAGCACAAAAGTACAATCTTAAGTTGATCTATGATGCGGCACATGTGTTTGGGGTTAAAGTTAATCATACTGGGATAGGACAATATGGTGATGCGTCGATGTTCAGTATGAATGCGACTAAAGTATTTAATACGATTGAAGGGGGATTAATTACCTATAAAGATGAATCACTCTCAAAGAAGTTAGAATTGATTAAGTACTATGGCATGGAATCATCTGAAGATATTACTTATATTGGATCGAATCTGAAGATGAATGAGTTTCAAGCTGCGATGGGTTTATGTAATTTACCATTATTAGATCATGAAATAGAATTAAGAAAAAAGAATTGTGAAGTATATCTTGATGAATTAAAAGGTTTATCATCGATTACTCTACCTCATTTTCTTGATCATATTGATTACAATTATATTTATTTCCCTATTTTAATTAACAAACCATACTCAAGAGATGATGTGTATAATCAATTAAAAGTAAAAGGAATAAACGCAAAGAAGTATTTCTATCCACTTGTAACTGATTATGCTTGTTATAGGGGAGTGTATCCAAGTGACTTACCACATTCAAGGGAAGTTGCGGATAAAGTACTATGTTTACCACTGTATGGTAATCTAAGCTTAGATGAATTAATGTTTATTGTTCATGAATTAAAAAATGCCTTGGTATAATCCAAGGCATTATTCTATTTCGTTGATAGTTTTATACTTCTCTTTTACAGTTTGTAAACTTTTGGATTCAATAATGGTATAGTACAACTCTTTACCAAAACTTGGAGTATAAATCATCGCATCTTGTGTTTTAAATTCAAGTCTTTCAGGCATTAATGCATCAACACCATTTTGACTTAGGATTAAACTCGCATCATTATAGTAAGTAATAAGACTATTACCACTTAAGTTAGTAATAACTGATTTTTGAACAGTTCTTAAGAATCCATTAATCCTAAACCAAGAAGTTGGTTTAGCCAGTTGTTTGATCATCGCAAGAATGAATTGTTCCTGATGATTACTTCGACCATAAACACCATCGACTAAGGTTTTACGATGTCTCAAATAGGCTAGAGCTTCACGACCATTTAGTTTTTGTTCACCTGCTTCAATAACAATCATGTTCTCAAAACTACGATTCTCATCTTGTTCCTCTATTCTTTGATCCACATCAATGGTTACCCCACCAATACTGTCTACTACATCAATCAATCCTTCAAAATCGATTAACATGTACTTATCGATTTCAATTCCTAGAAACTTAGTAAGTGTTTTTGTTAAACATTCAGCCCCATACCAACCAGTATGCGTTATTTTATCTTTTTTACCTGTACATGCATTCGTTATATATGAATCTCTTGGAATACTTATTAAGGCAGATTCTTGGGTTTTAAAATTGTAGGATATGACAATAATCACATCATAGTTAAATCCAACGGTAGAATTTTCTTCTATAGGATTATCTCCTCCAATCAGCACAAGATTTAATATATCTTGATGTTCACTAAATAGATTTGATTTTTCTTTCTTAACCACTTCATACTGAGTGTTCAAAGTACTAATATCCAGTTTAAATCCATCAATGTTATTAAACGTTTTCTCATATCCACCAGGTAATACAATAAGATCTACTTTTTTATTGATTAAAGCTTGGATTGAATCAATATAAGATGTATATTCGATAAACTTTACTTTTATTCCAGCTTCTTCCACAATACTTTTTGGATAAATATAACCTATCTTTGAACTTTCATCATTCAATATTCCGATTTTTTTATTTGTAAATTCATTAACAGATTCAAATTTATTATCATTTAGTCCAACAAAGTGAATATCATAACTTTCTGTTTTTGTGCTTATGTTTCGAATAAATCCAGAGAACAATGTATTAGGTATTAAGATAAGTAGAACTAATATGATTTTCACAATAGAATGACCTATTGCGATATTCTTTCGTATCGTGTGATTAACATACCAATACGCTAATCCATCGAGGATAATGATGATAACTAAAAATATCCATCGAATCATATCAGGGATAATAGGTGCCATAAAAATGATTCCAATCAGGATAATACTTAATGCGATACTCATGTTTTTCCAATTTAAACGTTTCATAGTGATACTCCAACAAACAAGTTAATAGATTATCACCTTATTAAACTAATGTAAATAGAACTACCTAATATTCTTATTGTTGTTATCTATTTGATTAAATTTATATGGTGTACACTAGATAGATGAAGTAAAATGAATGATAGAACGATAAAAGGAATATGTTTTGAATGAGTGAAAATAAAACAAACATTAAAAATAAAGCAATCAGTGGAATGATCTGGAGTTCAGGTGGTTCTTTCGCGTTTCAACTCATTCGCATCGTAACTCAGATTGTATTAGCACGCTTATTATGGCCAGAGGCATTTGGCTTAGTTGCGCTTGTAATGGCATTTGTGAGTGTAGCGAATTATTTGATTGAGAATGGATTGACTCTATTCATTATTCGTAAACAAGAACTTAATGAGAATGATGCGTATTCTTTGTTTATCGCAAATATGATTTTCGCTACCAGTATTGTCGTACTGTTTATCTTAGGTTCAGGATTTATCGCAAATTATCTCAATGAACCGACAACACAATTACTTTTAATTGTTAGTTCTTCTGCTATCTTATTCAATGCGTTTGGATCCGTACATAAAGCATTATTAACCCGAGATCTTCAATTTAGAGGACAAACGGTTATCATGCTCGTATCTGCGATTGTGTCTGGAATTATCGCAGTCATCGTGAGTATATTAAATTTTGGGGTATGGAGTTTAGTGATATACAATGTATCGTATCAATTCATCCAAACAATACTGTTAGTTCGACTTTATTCTTTTAATTATAAAGGCAAGATTGATCGAATCTTCTTAAAAGAAGCCATAGTATACTCTTGGAAGTTAATGTTGTCAGGTTTAATTCATACCGTTTATGAGAACATTTTCAATATCATCATGGGTTCATTATTTTCAGTTTCTGCGCTAGGTTATTATAGTAATGCGCTTAAGATTCGAGATGGGGCTGCACAAACATTAACGGATGCGATTCAAAAAGTATCATTTCCCGTATTAAGTAAACTTCAAGATAAGAAAGATTCGATGTTAGAGACAAGTCGAAGAATTCTAAAACTATCTATCTTTATCATCTATCCGATATTAATTGGTTTAGCCGCAACCTCTGAGTCTATTGTTAAAGTGGTGTTCAATGATCAATGGTTGGGTATGATTCCTATTATGCAGATACTTGCGATCAATGGATTATTGATTCCTTTACATAAAGTAAACTTAAATATTCTGACTGTTATTGGTCGAACAGATTTATATTTACGATTAGAGATTATTAAGAAAGTTGTCGCATTTATTACAATTTCTATCGCATTGATGATTGGAGTCACATTAGAAGGATTGTTATGGGTCTTATTTATTAACGCGATATTGGGTTATATTATTAATGTCCATTATTCAAAAGTATTTATTGGTTATGGGTATATAGATCAAATTAAGGATATTAGTCCAATTACCATTGTATCGATTATGATGGGTGCTCTCGTATTCTTGTGTGCGAATATTGATATAAGTAGTCTTTATTTGCTTGTGATTCAAGTTGGAGTTGGGGCTGTATCGTATATTGTTTTATCTTATTTCTTCTTAAAAACTGAGTTTAATGATGTATTAAATATCCTAAAGAATATGATTCATAAGATTAGACATAGAAAATAGATTTAAGTGGGGGATTCGTGTGAATAGAATAATTAAATATGTTATTAAATATAATATGGTCTTGTTGTTTGTGGGATTCCTATTCACAAGACTTTTTTTATTGGATCAGGTTCCATTTGGTTTACATGTAGATGAAGCTGGTATGGCTTATGATGCTTATTCATTGGCTCATTTTGGAGTGGATCGATATCTCAATTCTTATCCTGTATATTTAATTAATTTTGGAGGAGGGCAAAGCGCATTATATGCGTATAGTGTTGCGCTCTTATTAAGATTCTTCGATTATTCAACTTTTATCATACGATTACCTGGTGTAATTCTATCTTCGATTACATTTATTATGGGTTATATCACAGTTAGTGAAATTCTCAATTCAAAAAAATTTGGATTCTTCTTCTCGTTTTTATTCACCATACTTCCATATTTTGTGATGCAGTCACGATTTGGATTGGATTGTAATATGATGATGGGAATGTCTTCTGTTGTGATTTACTTTATCTATAAAATGATTCAAACACAAAGTCCTAAGTATTATTTCTTTGCAGGATTGTTTTCTGGATTAATGCTTTATACCTATGCGTTGAGTTTTGTAGTATTACCCATATTTTTATTGTTTGTTTTAATGCTTATGATAAGAACGAAAACATTAGTATTGAAGAATAGTTTGTATTTTATTATTCCTCTATTTATCCTTGCTTTACCATTACTACTTATGGTTATGATTAATTCGTTTGATTTAAAACAGATGGTTATTCTAGGGTTCACCATCCCAAAACTTCCTAATTATCGTGGTTCTGGATTTACCTTATCAAATATCACATTCAATCTTAAGTATGTTATAAAAAGTGTTTTTATGTATGATCAGCTAACGTATAATACATTCATTCGTTTTTATACTCTATTTAAAATAAGTATTCCTTTCGCATTATTAGGAATCATTAAAGGATTGATTGATCTAATTAAGAGTATTAAACACAAACAATTTAATCCAATAACACTATTCTGGTTATTTGCGTTTGCGGAGTTTATTCTTGGATTAATTATGATTGAACAACCTAATTCAAATAAATTGAATGGAATATTCTACTCAATATTAGTTCTTATCGTATATGGTTTTTATTGGATAAACGATATTATAATAGCTAAGTTTAGATCGAGAAATATTCTTATCGGGTTGTATGTTATTACGGTAAGTTTGTATCTTATTCATTTTATTATCTTTGCGAATTACTATTATTTAGAATATAAATACGATATTTATCCTCAAACATTATTTACACATACCTATTCAGATGAATTAGAGTATCTTGATTCTATAAATACTAAGAAATTAACAGTTTATACAGAAAGTAATATTCATAGTAATTATCAAGGTGATATATTTTATCGATTAAGTGCTAAGGTTTCTCCATATGACTATAATCGATATGTTAAGGATAATATGTATAAGAATGTAGTCATAGGTTTACCCAATACAATAGAAAAGAATGCGTATTATATCGTTTTAAAGATTAATAGTGCATTCTTAGAGTTGATTAAATATGAATCATTTAATCGAATAGAATTTGAAAATTATTATGTGTTTGAGCCTATTTTAAATTAGTTTTATTTATATGTGGAATCAATTTCTTGACTGTTGGAAATTGTATTAACCATTTCAATCCATAGAATAATATTAATAAGAAACCAGTTAAAACACTTATGTAAGTTGAGATTTTTTGAATACGAGTTCCTTGATAATAGAAGTGTATTTTACCTTCTTTATATTCTTGAAGATTAATAGACATTAAGCTTGTCTCTGTACGTTCGATGGGTAGTAAAACGGTAGTATCACCACTCGTTAAGTACGCTGAGTATCCAATATAGTAGATTAATGGAATTTCAAGTGTCGTATGCGTATATTCATTTTGATTAAAATAAATATCAAATGTAGTGGTTTTCTTTTCATATGTTAAATCAATCGGATTGGAGATTGAAATTGAATATGGGTCTACATTCTCAATCAAATAGTCCATATCAGCCCACCAAGGCAAGAATTCACCATAATAATGTTCAATTTGATATCGAGGGAAGGAGTAATAGATTGTTTCTTGTCTTGATTTATACAATTGATCAAACCCACGAACATAACCCGTATACGTTACCACAACAATCAAACTCATTAAAATAACCTGCGTATTTAACTTTAACTGAGTAATATAGTAAGCGACAATGATACAGAGAAAATACGTTATGAATAAATAAAGTCGCCATGGGAATTGCATAAAGTTGAAAATAGAAAGGTATTCTACAGGAATAATATTCGAAATAAATATGAATAAGAATATAAGAATAATAAAAGAAAATTTGAGGAATGGATGATGTATGATTTTCTTAAATTGGGTTATTAACGCAATGACCAATAATATTAACAACCATATCTCAATTCCATGTGGGAATTGATTGATCGAAGGATCAATAAAGAAAAATTTATTCCATTCAGTAATTAGATTCTTAGATAATTTGGTCCAAGGATGATGATAACGAAATTCATCACTAGCCATCATTTCTAACATAGGTAACCAATAATAAATGGATATTAAAAGTGAGAATATCGCAGCTTTTATAATCGTAATAAGTGTTTTTGGAATAAATACATCTTTATAAAATAATAATGAGTATATGACTAACAACAGAATAACCCAAATAGTGGAGATAAGATGACTGGTTAATATCCCAACCATTCCTACGGATAACCAAAACCATTGATTCTCTTTTTTGTGCACAATTAAGTGAATACTTGAGAAGACAATCGGTAAGAAAATAAACACAATATACTCACCTAAAGCAGCGCGATCAATTAAATCAGTGTAGTTTCGATATACAGAGAATGTATATAAGAATGTGGCGATTAAGGCGAACTTTTTAGAAGGAATAATCTTAATACTTGAATAGTACATACTTATCATGGTAAACAAAGTGATTATCACAGCCCAAATCTGATAAGAATTAACCATATCCAAACCAAAATAAAGTAAGAAAGACATCAGATAAATTAAGCCAGTTGGATAAAAGATTCCAACCGCATAACCATAACCACCATAAAAACCACCCATTACTTTTGAAGGAAAA
>JAJZTY010000066.1 GCA_021847325.1 Bacillota bacterium | reverse complement strand
TTCCGGTTTTGGTTGGGTGAATGGTTAATAAATTACTAACACCAGGTTGTTCTACTGGATTATATTGAATAATTCCAAGTGAATCTGTTACAGCTGACATAACTTTCTTACGCGCTACTTCAGGCTTATCCAATAGATAAATACATCCCTTATCAGAATCATCCGATTTACTCATCTTCTTGGTCGGATCACTTAATGACATAATACGAGCACCTTGTTTAGGAATCAAAGGTTCAGGTACTTTAAAGGTATCACCGTATCGATTATTAAATCGATTCGCAACATCACGTGTAAGTTCAACGTGTTGTTTCTGATCATCTCCTACAGGTACATAATCTGGTTGATACGCTAAAATATCTGCAGCCATTAATGTTGGATATACATAAAATCCAGAACTTAAACTATCTTCACCTTTAGATTGTTTATCCTTATATTGTGTCATACGATTGAGTTCACCCATATACGTATTACACGCTAAGATAAACCCAAGTTGAGCTTGTTCCATGATATCGGATTGCATAAAAATTTGCGTTTTCTTTGGATCTAAACCACACGCTAAATATAAAAGAACAGTATCTCTTAGATTCTTCCTTAGTGATTCTGGGTCTTGATATACCGTTAATGTATGTAGATTCGCGATAAAAACATACATCTCATACTCATCTTGATACTTAACAAATTCTTTGAGTGCACCAATATAATTTCCTAGAGTTAATTGTCCACTTGGCTTTATACCACTTAACATTCTTTTCATAATGTCCTCCTTAAAATAAAAAAATGCTCGATAGGGACGCATTACCGTGGTACCACCCTAATTATCGAACATTCGATCACTTGACCATAACGCTGGTTCGCGTAAGCATTGCTTCAACTCATGAAACCCAATTCATTTATACCTTTTGTATCCTTTGCACCAACAGGATATCGCTTGTGTCCATAGTATAAACTACTTTATTTCAATCATAATCTTTAACCTTATTATACTCACAAACAAAAAGTGTGCAAGCACACTTAATGAATTGATTTTGGTTTTACCAATAATCCAGCTAGAATACCAGCAATGGATACAACTAAGTAGATTGCGACCATAGGACTTAAGAATCCACCATAGATTGCAGTACATGCACCGATGATTGCTAAGCTTGGGAATACCAAACCTTCGAAAATATTATCGACTTTCTTTTTAAAGAAATCTTTAATAACACCAGAGAAAATTAAAACCAAGAAGAAATAAATTAAAATAATAGCGATTTCATCCACTGAAATACCCGCAAACATCGTCCAATTAAAGTTGATTACTCCAACTGTTGTCGCAAAGTGGAATAACAACCAAACAAGTGATACGACAAATGTGAATACAGCTGAGAATAGAGGGATATCCGTCTTTTCATCTACTTTCGCAAACTTATCGGATGCTGGAAGTTCATTTCTTAATCCTAATGCATACGGTAAACGGATGTAGGCTAAGGTTAAGCCATTACATGTACCAATAACAGATGTGACGACCGCTACAAGTACTAAACGATATCCTATCGAACCGAAGAATTGTTCCGCAAATACTGATACAGCTCCATCACCAAGTGCTAAAACTTGATCCGGTCCTAATACTGCATTAATTCCAACGAAATATGAAATATAGATAATCATAATCATGAGTGGCGCAAATGTAAGTGCTAAAGGTAAATTACGTTTAGGATTTTTAATCTCATGCGCAATTGAAGGTGCAACTTGCCATCCATCAAATGCGAAAGCGATTGGGACAAGTGCCGCAAAGAATCCGCCTCCCAATTGACCTAAATCACTGACATGGTTGACCGCAACTGGATCACCCATAAAGATACCTGTTATCGCTAAAAGAATAAGTGCAGATACTTTTACGACCATCGCAAAGCTTTGGAATTTCCCTGCTTCTTTTGTTTTAAATGAGTTAAATACAAATAACACAACAATTAAAATAATCGTCACAATCCATTCAGTTAAACTAAATGGGAATGCCCAATCAGGGACAAAAGATACTGCCACACCAAAAAGTGTACCTGTTTCAGTCCAACCAAATAAAATAGAGATATACATTGCGGCTACCCAAGAAACAACCGCTACTAGAGCTGGATAATAAAAGAAAATTTGAAACCAACCTGCAAGATAACCCCATGTTTTACCCCATGCAAGTTCAGAATAAGTGATTAAACCACCAACATTCTCATCGCGTTTCGCCAAAACCGCAATGGTTAAGCCACCAAATACAATTCCAAATCCACCCAAAGCCCATGCTAATACCCCTAAGAAGACTGAACCATTGACTGCAGCTAAGATGTTATCGGTCTTAAAGAAGATCCCAGAACCAATTACAATTCCTACGATCATTGCAGTTGTGGTTAATAAACCAAACTTTCTTTTTTGAAGATTTTCCATTTTCTTTCATCCTTTTTCATGTAACAATATGAAACATAAGATAAGTTTACCTAAACAATATAGACTCGTCAATATTTTTCTTTTAAAAAGTAAGAGAAATATGTATAATATAGAAATATGGAGGACAGACCATGATTGTTGTATACACTTCACCTGGTTGTGCTAGTTGCCGTAAAGTTAAACAATGGTTGAAAGATCGTAACCTAAAGTTCATCGAAAAGAACATTTTTTCGACTTTATTAAATGAAAACGAGATTCGTCATTTATTGATGCGTAGTGAAAACGGAACGGAAGATATTATTTCGAAACGTTCTAAGATTATTCAAGAAAGACAAATTGATGTTGAAGAAATGTCAATCAAAGATTTAGTTCGATTTGTTCAACAGAACCCATCGGTTCTAAAAAGACCGATTATTATTAACGAACGTAACTTCTTAGTCGGATACGATGAAGAAGAAATTGGTGCATTCGTTCCACAAGAACTTCGTAGAGTCGCATGTGCTGCATGTACTTCGGATTGTCCAAGTTATGCGGTATGTGGTCATACACGTGAAGATGTGGATTTAGAGACTGCAAATCAACCTAGGTTAAAAGCTGTTTAGACAACAGCTTTTTTTTATATGGTATAATCATTGCATGAAAATACTCGTAGGACTATCAGGCGGTGTCGATTCAGCAGTCGCCGCATATTTATTAAAACAACAAGGCTATCAAGTAGAATGTGCTTTTATGCGTAATTGGGATTCATTAACAAATAATGATATTTTAGGTAACCCCACTTTGGATGAAGCCATTTGCACACAGGAACAAGACTATAACGATGCGGTAGAAGTTGCACGCATTTTAGATTTGCCACTTCATCGAATCGATTTTATTCAAGAGTATTGGGATGATGTCTTCACAACGTTCTTAAAAGAATACAAAAATGGAAGAACACCTAATCCAGATATTTTGTGTAATAAGTATATTAAGTTTGACGCATTCTTTAAGTTTGCGGATGAACATGGATTTGATAAGGTCGCAACTGGACATTACGCTAAAGTAATTCATCATGAAACATACAGTGAAATGGTGAAAGCAGAGGACAGTAATAAAGACCAAAGTTATTTCTTATGTCAAATATCACAGAGTGCACTTAGACGTACATTATTCCCTTTAGGTGATGTTGAGAAGAAAGAAGTACGTGAAATTGCACTAAAACTCAATTTGAATGTCGCAAAGAAAAAGGATTCAACTGGAATCTGCTTTATTGGAGAACGTAATTTTAGACAATTCTTAAGTAATTATTTACCGGCTAAAAACGGTAAGATAGTGGATATTGATACGAAACAAGTATTAGGCACACATATTGGTGTTCTTTACTATACATTAGGTCAAAGAAAAGGATTAGATATTTCAGCTCATGAAGGTCCATGGTTTGTGGTAGGTAAAGATGTTTATACCAATGAACTATTTGTAGCTAAAGGTGATGATCACCCTTGGTTAAAATCAGATGCATGTACAGTTAATCAATTAAATTGGTTTAATCCTATTGATTTATCTCAACCCTTAAAATGTCATGCGAAATTTAGATATCGTCAAAAAGATCAAGATGTGACGATTCAACTCAATGATAAAAATGAATTGCTCGTATCTTATCCGCAAGGGATTGCGGCTGTGACTCCGGGTCAAGAAGCTGTGTTTTATTTAAATGATGTATGTTTAGGTGGAGGAGTCATAGACGAGATTTATCGTAACAACAAGTCTCTTACTTCAATCTTAGCGGAGGTTAAAAATGCATGATTTTAGTTTAGGTTATTCTAAGAAGAAATCTTTTTTCTTATTATTTCATTTTACATTAGGTTTCTTTGTTGTTTATCCGATGATACTATTCTTTGTTTTAACTATTTTAGGAATAGACTCATGGATTTATGATGGTAAAGCAGATATGCTTTACAGTATCGTCATGTTAATTACGAGTGTTTACTTTACAAAAGATTTATTGTGGAGATCCATTAATGAGTTGGCTGAGAACCCTGGTAAAGTATTCAAAACAATTATTACGACATTACCGTTGATGTTGTTGGGTTCAATTGTTTTAAATTACTTGATTACTACATTAACCGGTCAGGCTGAAGCACAAAATCAAACTGAAATAATTGGTTTGTTTGAACAAGCTCCTTATCTAATTATTATTCAAGCATTACTTTACGCCCCTATTGTCGAGGAAATTATGTTTAGAGGATTGGTATTTGGTGGTTTATCTAAAAGATCAATGGTATTCGCAATTATTGTTAGTAGTAGTTTATTTGGATTAGCACATGTCTATAACTCTATCTTAAGTGGTAACTTTTCGGATTTATGGTTCTTTCCGACTTATGCATTATTAGGTTATTTCTTAAATCGTGCATATATTAAAAGTGGATCTATCATTAGTTCAATGGCTTTGCATTTTCTCAATAATGCGATTGGATTATTAGCGATAAGTGCGATAGGATTGTTTTAATGGAAACAACTAATATTGTTGGGAAGATAAGTCACATTATTTATAAAGATGAAAAAACTCGCTATACTGTAGCGCGTTTTCGTTTGTATGAATTAAATGAGAAACTTATTACCATTACAGGTTACTTCCCACAATTTCAAGATGATTGTTTGCTTAACTTAACTGGAACGTATTTAGATCATCCACGGTTTGGAATGCAATTTCAAGTTCAACATTATCATCGTGTTTTACCGAGTGATATTGATTCAATTATTACGTTTTTATCCTCACCCCTATTTCCAGGTATTGGCAAGAAATTTGCGGAAGCAATCGTTGAGCGATGGCAAGAGGATTCATTGGTAATCTTGAAAGATAATCCGAGTCTACTAAAAGAAATAAAAGGATATACACCTAAAAAAGAAGAAGCTTTGATTAATGGTCTTATCAATTATGGAGAAGATGAAGAAGCCATTCGTTTTTTTACGACAAATGGATTAGGAATTCGCAATATCCTTCGATTAGAAAGAGCTTATGGTAAAGATGCATATCGACTCGTTAAAGAAAACCCCTATCGACTCATTGAAGAAGTTGATGGAATCGGATTTAAAATAGCCGATAAGCTAGCATTAAATATGGGATTTGATTGGGATGATCCAAGACGATTAATGGCAGGACTCTGTGCTATGACAATGGAAGAATGCATGCGTACTGGAGATAGTTATGTAGATGTTGAACGTTTATCAGTTATTTTTGCGTCTCAATTTAATGATAATAGTTTAGATTTTGATGCATTATTAAATGAAGCCGCAAAATCTAGCAAATTAATTCTAATTGACAACAAAGTATTTCATCCTTCCCAATACAAGAGTGAACAATACATTGCACATTCCTTAAAAGAATTTCCATATCTAGACTTACAACCTGCATCAGATGAAGATGTCTATTTTCACTTAGAACACTTACAACGTGAATTAAATATCGAATACGATGAAAGTCAAAAAGAAGCGATTTTAACCTTCTTCCATTCTCCATTTACCATCATGACAGGTGGACCAGGAACTGGTAAATCCACTGTAATTGGCGCAATGATTCATTTATGGAAACGTTTATATCCCAGTTATTCCTTAGCTTGTGCAGCACCTACCGGTCGTGCAAGTAAACGATTATTTGAATTAAATGGGGTTGAGTCTTTTACAATTCACTCTCTTTTAAAATGGGATTTAGAATCAAATACATTTGGCATGGATGAAACGAATCCTCTATCCATCGATTGTCTTATTATCGATGAATTCTCAATGGTCGATACTTGGCTTATGAGTCATCTTCTAAAAGCATCCCAACAAGTCAAAAAGATCTTAATTGTAGGCGATAAGGACCAGTTACCAAGTGTTGCCCCTGGGCAAGTCTTGAAAGATTTGATAGACTCAAAATGCTTTCCAGTTATCTCATTAACACACATCTATCGTCAAAAAGAAGGCTCTGATGTCATAAGCCTAGCTAAACAAATACGTGACCAAGATCTCAATTTTAACGAACTCAAAAATGATATAAAATGGTTTGATTGTCGAGCTGTTGATGTTAAACAACTCGTTTTAGAAGTCATCCAACAAGCTCAAATAAAAGGATATCCACTTCAACACATTCAAGTCTTAGCACCCATGTATTCTGGTTTAGCTGGTATTGATGCTTTAAATCACGCAATACAGAAATTCGTGAATCCATTCGATGAAAATAAACGAGAATTAAAAGTTGGAACTCAAGTTTTTAGAGAGAATGATAAAATTCTACAGCTTAAAAATCAACCTAACGATGATGTTTATAATGGGGATATAGGCGTATGTATTGAAATTATCTATGCTCGTGAGGATGAGCTTAAACAGAATCGTATTATTGTGGACTTTGATGGAAGAATTGTGGAGTATACATCAGAAAATTTCATAAACATTACATTGGCATATTGTGTCTCTGTGCATAAAGCTCAAGGAAGTGAATATCCCATTGTTGTATTACCTGTTGTGCCTGAACATCGCTTTATGTTACAAAAACGGTTACTTTATACTGCAGTGACACGTGCGAGTAAGTCTTTAATCTTAATTGGTTCAAAATCATTATTTTCTCAAGGAATTAGTGAAAATGAGGAAATTCCACGTAAAACTTGTTTACTTGAGTATTTAATCACATAGATAATAGTGCTAAACTAAATTTATGGAAAAAATAAATCGTAAAACTCAGATTATAATCCTTATAAGTCTTTTTGTATTGTTAGTTGTCGTTTTAGCTGTTTTATATCCATTTTTACCTGCACAGATTCCTATGCAATACTCATTTACAGGTAGTGTAAATCGATATGCGGATAAGCTCGTAGCGGTGTTAACCGCTGTAGGTATGAATGGAGCTTTATCTCTCTATAATATATTTACCTCTCAAGATAAAATACCACCAAAGAATTTTATTGTTAGTATCTTATTAACATTTATCAGTATTATTGCGATTAGCGCATCATTGTTCATTCAATAGGAGAAATGTATGATTGAAATCAAGAATATTAGTAAAACGTATAGCGGTAAAGTAAAAGCGGTTAATCAATTGAATATGACCGTTGAAGATGGTGAGATTATAGGGTTTATTGGACCGAATGGTGCTGGTAAGACTACAACCTTAAAAATGATGACAGGTATATTGAATCCAGATGAGGGTGAAATTCTTCTTAATGGAATTAATATCCAACACGATCCAATTGAAGCGAAGCGACAATTTGGATTTGTTCCTGACAATCCAGATGTTTTCTTACGTTTAAAAGGAATAGAATATCTAAACTTTATGGCCGATATCTATGATGTTAGTGATGAATTGAGACGTCAAAGAATTGCACAAACTGCAGAAACATTTCAAATGACCAATGCTTTGAATGATACCATCCTTTCTTATTCTCATGGGATGAGACAAAAGATTGTGATGATGGGTGTTTTGGTACATTCTCCAAATATATGGATATTGGATGAACCTCTTACTGGATTGGATCCTCAATCTGCTTACGCACTTAAAGAAATGATGCGTGATCATGTTCGATTAAATAAAACTGTCTTTTTCTCAACTCATGTATTAGAAGTTGCGGAAAAATTATGCAGTAAAGTCGCAATAATCAATAAGGGTGAACTCTTCTATTTTGGAACGCTTGAAGCACTTAAATCACAATATCCTGGTTTATCTCTTGAAGATATCTTCTTAAAGGTAACTCAACATGAATAAGTACTTCGTTTTATTTAAAACGATGTTAAGAAATACGTTTAATGTGATTGATACAAAAGACAAAAAGAACTTAAAACGAATTCTATTTGTCGTATTTATTGGGATTGCGACACTGCCAAGTATTGTGTCACTCGGATTCTTAACTCGAGAAGCATTGTTTATGTTACTTCCAATTCAACAAGAAGGATTGGTTATTAGTTTACTTTTCTTAGCTTTATCTACGATGATCTTCTTTATGGCCATCTTCTTAGTCCCTGCTGTGTATTATTTCAGTAAGGATAGTGAAACATTACTTGCATTACCATTAACACCGGAAGCGATCGTATTAAGTAAGTTTTCCTTATCAATGGTTTATGAGTTCTTAACAATTTTCGTGATTAGTACTCCGATTATTATTGGATACATTAGTATCATGAATCCTAATGTTTTATTCTATTTAATGTTAGTAGTCGTATTGCTTACCATTGCGATTGTCCCATTAGCATTTGCTGGTTTGATTATTATGGTAATTATGGCATTTGTACCTTTCTTTAAGAATCGTGATTTCTTCAATTATGCGAGTGGCTTCTTAGCACTTACCTTTGCGATTGGATTAAATTATCTTATGGGTGGTACAGCAACACTCGATCAGAATAGCTTAATTCAACTACTTAACAATGGAAACAACTCATTGCTAGGTATTATGAAAATTGCGTTTCCTAATGTGCCATTTGCGATTAGTGCTTTAGTTAATAGTAATATTCTAGACTTCGTTATTTATCTTGTGATTACTGCATTAGTTCTTGTTGGTTTCGTATTTGTTAGTAAACTCGTTTATTTCAAAGGTGTGATTGGTGTTAATGAGACATCCGCATCCCGTAAGAACTTAAATCTTAAAGCTTATAACAAGATTACAAGTTCAAAAGGTGTAATCTTTAGTTATTTTGTTAAAGAAATGAAGTTAATGATACGTACTCCTGTTTATCTGTTAAATAATATCTCAACTGTAATTCTTATCCCTGCAATTTTATTAGTAACCCTAGTAAGTGGGGTTGGGGCTGATGATGAAGTTGTTAAGTTAATTAATAGTATTGATTGGTCGAGTGGAAGTATTCTACTAATTATAACGTTTGCTGGATTTGTGGTTGGGATTATGATGAGTACAATGAATTTAATAACAGTTACTTCACTTTCAAGAGAAGGAACGAATATCTATTATATGAAACTCATTCCTATGTCCTATGTTAAACAGATTCAAGCTAAGATTTTAAGTGGTGTAGTGGTTAGTATGGTTGGAATCTTGTTTATGTTAGTTCCAGCTTGGATTTTCTTCAAGATTCAATTTCATTTAATTTTCTTTGCATTTATCGCTTCAATCTTAGGTATGATATTTATTAACTATTTAGGTATGATTGTAGACTTGATTCATCCTAAACTCATTTGGGAACAAGAAACTGCTGCGGTTAAGAATAATTTGAATTCTGTGTTTACGATGTTACCAGCCTTTGGAATTAGTTTCGGTATCTTCTTCTTAGTTCAATTTATACCGAATACGATTGGTTCTGTCTTAATCTTCTTAGCCTTATTACTAGTCATAGATTTCTGGATTATTCAATTTACACATAAATTGAGTATCCGTAAGTTACATGATTTAGAAGTATAAAATAAAAGAGGCTGTAACGAAATAGAATAATTAGTTGGTCAAAAAGACAATTAATGATTTGGAAGCGTTATCGCTTCTTTTTCTTTGGTTAAGAAGGATAAAGTCGCATATTTTAACACTGTCGATCAAAAAAATAGACGACTTAAAAAGAACTTTTAAGATTTTGAGTGACTTAGTTTAATTTCTT
>JAJZTY010000003.1 GCA_021847325.1 Bacillota bacterium | reverse complement strand
GTCACATGAAGTTACTTTGATTGAACTTGCGCCAAGAATATTATCCCAAGTCCCAAAAGAAGCGGCTCAGACATTAGATCGAGAACTTAAGAGAATGGGTATTCAAATATTTACCAATACAAAAGTAGATTCGTATACAAAAGATAATCAATACCATATCGTTTTTAATCAAGAAACACATCACTATGATCAAGTTATTATAGCGACTGGAAGAAACGCGAATACTGAATCTCTTAAGCTTGAAAATACTGACATAATGACTGAACGAGGATACATCAAAGTTAATTCGAATTTTGAGACAAATGTTTTAAATATTTATGCATGTGGTGATGTGGCTGGTTCTATACAACTTGCACATGTTGCGAGTAATCAAGCTGAACAACTTGTTCAAAATTTAATTATGAATACTTCTATCAAAGATAAGATTATTCCTTATGTCATTTATACTCCTCTTCAAATTGCTTATGCAGGTTTGAGCGAAGAAAAGGCAAAAGAGTTAAATATCTCTTATAAAGTGAAGAAAGTATTATTTAATAGTATTGCTAAACAAAAGATAAAGATTAATACAAGAGCTTACTTGAAATGCTTAATCAATGACCAATTTAAAATGATTGGTTGCGAAATTGTAAGTAATGATGCGTCAGAACTTATTTCAATATGTCTAGTTATCATGGAGAATAAATTGGATTGTAGAAATATACATGAAATCGTATATGCTCATCCAAGTTTAAGTGAAGTTTTTAAGGACTTAAGCTTTGAGGTTTAGACAAAGATTGGTATAATAAATTATATAGTTGGTTGAAAATTCCGGGAGAGATCAAATCATTGGCACCGAAGGCGAAGTGCGCATAAACGCTCAGGTAAAAGGACCGGAATAGGACAAAACTTCGTAGAGAGAGTAATCCACCGAAGAGGCAATCGTAAGAGAATCTTTCAGGTAAAAAGACGAAGGCGCTTATTTTTTAAGCGCCTTTTGTGCGTAAAGGACCCTATGGAAAAAATAACACCTTTATTTAATTGGCATAAGAATCATAATGGAAATATTGTGGAATTTGGAGGATACTTAATGCCTCTACATTATTCTAATGGTATCTTACATGAGCATCATACAGTTCGTACAAAAGTTGGTTTATTCGATGTGAGTCATATGGGAGAATTTCACTTCTCAGGTAAAGATGCATTAGCTAACTTACAATATCTTATCAGTAATGACTTTAGCGATCTTGAAATCGATAAAACACGATATGGAATCCTTGTTCGCAAAGATGGGACAGCTGTTGATGATTTGCTCGTTTATCGTATGGCAGATGAAGAATACTTAGTTGTCGTAAATGCGGCAAATATCGATAAAGATGAAGCTTACATACGTGAACATTTATTTGGAGAAGTCGTATTTCAAAATATTAGTGAAGATTGTGGACAAATTGCGATTCAAGGGCCTTTAAGTCAAGAATTACTTAAACGATTAACTCCAATCAATGATATGCCATACTACACTTTTAAGGGAAATGTAGATATTGCGGGTAAGAATGTTCTCATTAGTCGTACAGGATATACTGGTGAAGATGGATATGAAATATATACTGCAGCGGCAGATACAGAATTTTTATGGGAATTGTTCTTAGAAACAGGTAAAGATCTTGGAGTTGAGCCTTGTGGGTTAGGTTGTAGAGATACATTAAGACTTGAGGCTGCTATGCCACTTTATGGACATGAACTAAACGATGAAACAACACCTTTAGAAGCTGGTTTATCGATGTTTGTGAAGCTCAATAAAGAAAAGTTTATCGCACAAGACGCATTGAGTGAAAAACCACTTAAACGTAGAATTGGACTACAATTAAAGGATCGTGGTATTGCGCGTGAACATTGTGATGTGTATTTTAACGGTCAGAAAGTTGGAGTCGTATCCTCAGGCACAAAGAGTCCAACGCTCAATCAATCCATCGCAATGGCATTTGTCCCAGCGGAGTTATTCAAAGAAACTCAATTTGAGATTGATGTTAGAGGAAAATTATTAAAGGCAGAAAAGGTAAAATTACCGTTTTATAAACGATAAAAGGAGCACAAAATGGAAAAATATTACGCAGAATCACATGAATGGGTTATGGCATTAGATGAAAATACGGTTGTGGTTGGGATTTCAGATTACGCTCAACACGCACTTGGCGATATCGTTTTTCTAAGCAATGCGGAAGTAGGCGATACTGTCACATTTGGAGAACGTTTCGGTGATGTCGAGTCTGTAAAAGCTGTTTCTGAAATCTTATCTCCTGTTGATGGTAAGGTTGTGGAAGTGAATAAAGACTTAGAGGATACGCCTGAGTTATTAAACGCAAAGCCGTTAGAGACTTGGATTATTAAAGTTGAAGGAAAGATTGACCCATCTAAATTAATGACTGAAGAAGATTATTTAGCCCTTGATAAGGATCATTAATATGGCAGATTATCTATCAAATACCGCTAACCAACAAGAAGTGATGTTAAAGGAATTAGGATTTAAATCGTTGGAAGATTTATATTCGAATCTTCCACAAGACTTAATCCTTCAACGTCCTTTAAACCTTGAATTAGGCCAAAGCGAATTTAAAGTATTAGACACATTAAAAGAATTAGCCAGTAAGAATAAAGTTTATAAAACAATTCTTCGTGGTGCAGGTGTTGAACATCACTATATTCCAAGTGTCGTGAAACAACTCAGTAATCGTGAAGAATTCGTAAGTGCTTATACACCCTATCAATCTGAATTATCACAAGGTATCTTGCAATCCATCTTTGAATATCAAAGCTCAATGTGTGAAATTACAGGCATGGATGTTTGTAACGCATCCGTTTACGATGGAGCTACTGCCGCTGCAGAGGCCATCCAAATGGTTATCGAAAAGAATAAGCGTAAAATACTTGTCCCAAAGAATATTCATCCACAAGTTGTCCATGTCATGAAGACATATACACAATGGTTGAATATTGAGATTGTGGATGTAGAATGTAAAGAAGGTATTGTAGATATCGATGATCTTAAATCTAAGTTGAATGATCAATGTGCTGCCCTCTTCATTCAACATCCGAACTATTTTGGATGTTTAGAAGATGTTCAAGATTTAGCTCAATTAACTCATTCATCTGGTGCTAAATTAGTACAATATACGAATCCTATGACACTGGGTTATTTAAAATCACCTCGTGCAAATGGAGTTGATGTTGCGATTGGTGAAGCTCAACCATTAGGTATTTCGATGTCCTATGGAGGTCCATTCTTAGGTTTCATGTCCGCTAGTGCTGATTTAGTTCGTCGTTTGCCTGGACGTATCGCGGGTCAGACAGTCGATGAGAATGGTAAACGTGCTTTCGCATTAACTCTTCAAGCTCGTGAACAACACATTCGTCGTGAAAAGGCAAGTTCCAGTATTTGTTCAAACCAAGCCTTAATGGCATTAACTGCATCGATGTATCTAGCTTCAGTTGGTCCAAGTGGATTAAAAGAAGTTGCGGAATACAGTATGCGTAAAGCACATTACTTTGCGAATGAACTTGTTAAACTAGGATTCAAATTAAAATATAATAGTCCTTTCTTCCATGAGTTTGTGACTGTAGGACCAATTGAAAATAGTGTGATTGAGCGTACATTAGATGAAATCAATGTATTATCTGGTTTAGGATTGAGTTCACATGAAACGTTATGGTGTTGTACAGAAACAACAAAAAAAGAAGATATCGATCGGGTTATTAGTCGTTTAAAGGAGGTTCTATCATGAGTCAATTAATCTTTGAAAGATCTGTTCCATTTAGACGTGCTGTTCGGTTTGATGCGTGTGATGTACCTGAAGTTGGTTTAGATGAGAAATATGTAAGACAATCAAAAGCTCGTTTACCTGAAGTAAGTGAAGTGGATATCGTTCGTCACTACATGGAACTCTCTCGTTATTCCTTTGGTGTAGATAATGGTTTCTATCCATTAGGATCTTGTACGATGAAGTATAATCCGAAATTAAATGAATTTACCGCAAGTCTTGAAGGTTTTACATCCATCCATCCTGATCAAAGTTTATCCACTGTTTCAGGTACCTTGGAATTAATGGATAACCTCAGTATATCTTTATCCGAAATCACAGGAATGGACGCATTCACTCTACAACCAGCCGCAGGTGCTCACGGTGAGTTTACAGGTTTACTCCTCATTCGAGCTTATCATAATGCTCGTAATGACAATAAACGTACCAAAGTTATCGTTCCTGATAGCTCACATGGAACTAATCCTGCAAGTGCTAGTATGGCGGGTTATACCGTTGTGAGTGTCCCATCCAATGAAATGGGTGGCGTAGATGTAGAAGCGCTTAAAGCAGTTCTCAATGATGAGATTGCGGCTCTTATGTTAACAAATCCCAATACTTTAGGATTATTTGATCCTAATATCTGTGAAATTTCTAAATTAGTTCATGATATCGGTGGATTACTCTATTATGATGGAGCGAATCTAAATGCGATTATGGGTACCGCAAGACCAGGTGATATGGGCTTTGATGTCGTACATTTAAACCTACATAAGACTTTCTCTACTCCTCATGGTGGGGGAGGTCCTGGTAGTGGTCCTGTTGGTGTTAAATCCTGTTTAGTCCCTTATTTACCACATGGTACCTTAATCAAAGAAACTTATGGTTATCGTTATATTGATGAAAGAGATACATTAAGTATCGGAAGAATGAGATCTTACTATGGTAATTTCTTAGTGAATGTACGTGCTTATACCTATATCTTATCTCTAGGATCAGATGGATTAAAAGCCGCAAGTCAAAATGCAGTACTCAATGCGAATTATATGATGAACGCATTAAAAGATACTTTCCCTGTTGCTTATCCTCAAACCTGTATGCACGAGTTTGTAGTCAGTCTAGCAGACCTAAAGAAAGAAACAGGTATTAGTGCTAAAGACATCTGTAAAGCTCTCTTAGACTATCAGATGCATCCACCTACCATGTATTTCCCACTCATTGTTCATGAAGCTCTTATGATTGAACCAACTGAAACTGAAAGTAAAGAAAGCATGGATTATTTTATCCAAGTACTCAAAGACTTGAAACAATTGGCGTATGATGATCCTCAAAAAATACTTAATGCGCCATACACAACACCAGTTAAACGTGTTGACGATGTACAAGCAGCACGTAATCCTATCTTAAAGTTTCAACACAAATAAAACTTGCGCCTTACTTGGCGCATTTTTTTATGATTAGTTTCAAACTATTCATATATAAACTTATGTTAATTACTTATTTACTCATGAAAATTGAACAACGATTATGCAATCTTAACCTAGAACCAATACGTATGCTTGAACTATTATTTATTATTCCCATTTATCTATTAAACTTAAATCTTACTTCTTTTATTCTTTGTTCAATCCTATACACATTAGCTTGGATGGATAAAAGACTTCAAGAAATCAGTGATCGATTAATCATACTATTTTATTGTATTATTTTCATTCACTATATGAATCATCCTATTCCATTGAGTATTTTAAATAATCTATTTTGTCTTGGTTTATATTTATTTTCAAAATTAACAAATGGACTAGGAATCGGAGATGTTTATATCTTTTATGGTTTATCATTTATCTTAAATCAAAATCATTTCATATCTGTATTTAAATATTCATTATGGATCGCATTATTCTTTGAACTCATAAAAAAGACAAAAACGAGTTTTGCCTTTATACCTTATATTTATCTTGGTTTAATCCTTTTTCTTATCTTAAATCTTTATTAATCTTGTCGTATATTTTAGGTAAATCTGATATTGAGATTATCCCTAATGGTTTTTGATTACTCGCACCATCTTGAGTAATAATTAATGCGTTTAATCGTTTACCTAACGCAAGAGAACGTTCAAACTGAGTCACTACAGACAGTAAAGTTGAATGTGCAGGAATAAACTCTACCATTCGATTTTTCTCATCTTGTTCAAGGACTTCTTTTATTTTAATATCAGGTACTTCCCCTTGGATATGTTTGATATTCTTAACTAAGAATTCATAGATTAAATCAGTTGTGATTAATCCTTTGAAATGCATTTTTGAATCATATACAGGTAGTTTCGAATAATGTTTAGGTAATAATTTGTGTAAAACAGTAGATAAACTATCACTATCCAGACAATACTCAACTTTGGTTAAGTAATTTGGACTTACCTTTTCAGGTTGTGTTAATAAATCCGCAATATGTTCAATCGATTGAACTACTTTAAGATGAGGTTCCGCTATAACTTCACCATCAATTCTTTCATGTACAATCGCATTTCTTAAATCACCAAATTCTTCAAGATAACGTTGAAATCGATGATAGTTTCGATCTAAATTCGACATTCTCCGAACTAACTCAGAATAAGAAATATATCGATCTGATTTTATACGTCGATTCATTTCTCCCTCAATCGCCGCAAACGCAATTAAGAATCGCTCCGAATTTGATTTTTCACTCATGGTTTTAGTCCATCCAATTCTTTACGTGCTAATAAAGATTTAAAAATAGCTTGGATTATACGATCAATCTCTTCACCTTCTCGATAATCCGCTTCAGCTACGAAATCAACTCGTTTATCCTCAAATAAAGCATCACTTTCATGTGTGCTTTTCTTCCCAAATGGAACAACCGCAATCGCATGTCCCCCATTCATCTTAACCAATTTCATACTTGGCACATCCGTAAATCCATCTCCAAGATAAATCATATGACTAAATGGAATAGGTCTATCTTCTTCTTTTTGGTACCGATTCAAATCTGAATCATTGTGTATATCTAGAATTCCTTTGTTAATTCGATACAAGAACTGAGTTTTAATTGTATAGTTAACAGATAACTTTGGCCATATTGCTTGACCCTTTTCATCATATAAGTACTCACAAGCGTATATCTTCTTAAAATTAGAAGCGATAGGTGTATGTTCAATAATTTCTTTTAAGCCTGATGAAATAATATAATGTTCAAGTTCGATATCCAATGATCGAGCTACCGTATTAATATGTTTAAACCAATCAATGACACCAGGATAAAATTCTATTTGTGAACCATATTTCCCTAACATTTCTTTACTTAGTTTAATCCCACGTAATTGTGTCTGAACAATCATTTCATGAAGATAGGTTAAAATATGATCCATTTCTTCTCTTTCAGCTTTCGCTTTGACATGTCCCCAAAACGACTTTGAATCTTCTATATTTAGATCATCAAAAAAACCGTATTCTTGCATATCTTTATACGATAATGTTTTATCAAAGTCATAGAGTAATGCGATTTTCATATTAACCTCTTATTTTGTTTAGTTTGAATTGGTATAATCACACTATGAAACATGTGGTTATAGGAATAATTTATCAGAATCATCATTTATGTGTTGCGAAACGATTATCAGAACCTTTCTTAGGCTATATTGAATGCCCTGGTGGAAAAGTTGAAGAAAACGAATCGTTTGATGATGCGCTAAAGCGTGAACTATACGAAGAAGTAAATTTGTCTCATTTCGATTACAACTTCCTAAGAACTATCAATGTATCTAATTCATTGGGTGAGTTTAGTCTACATTTTTATAAAATAATACCTCATGACAATTTACATCCAAAAGTCTATACAGAACTCTTATGGATTCATAGAGATCATATTCATGAACTCAATTGGATTCCACATAATATTCCTTATATTGATTTCTTTAAACAAGTTGATCTGCTTTAAACACAATATTCACTTGTTTACGAACATCATCTAAACAAGACATTAATATTTCAGTATTCTTAACATGCGACTCATAAACACCCCAGTCGCTGTTTTTTAAGATTGATGCGAAAGCTTGTATTTCATGTACCATCGCATTTTGCGCTTGTGCAACCCCTACATCTTTCGTTTCCTTCGGTTTAACGATTTGAACAGAAACTAAACGAGATGCTTGTTCAGGTATAACAATCGCACCATTCTCTCCACTAATATAGGTAAAGTTTTGGCCACGACTATCTTTCCCAATAACACACACTACAATCTTATCTGGATATTTAAGAGTTAAGACACCCGATAAATCAATCCCATTTACATATTTATTGCATTCATAATGTAGTGATTCAGGTTTACCAAATAATGCGATGCTTAAACCTAGAGGATAAACACCTAAATCCATCAAAGCTCCACCTGAATGATTTAAATCAAATATGTTAGGTATTATGCCTTGAGCTAATAAATCATAACGACTTGAATATTGAACCATTGCGCTATTCATTAATTTAATAGGTTCAACTTCTTTTAAAGAGTCTTTTATTACCTGTAAATTAGGTAAATGCATCACTGTCATCGCATCAAAACAAAAATGTTTTGTCTCATAAACTACTTCCATCAACTCTTTAAATTCACGCATGTTACTAACAAAAGGCTTCTCACAGATAACATGTTTATTCGCTCTTAAAGCATCCATACACTGTGCAAAATGAACATCATTTGGACTAGCAATATACAACACATCAATATCTTCTTTGTTTAAAAGAGTATTCCAATCACAGATTACAGGCACATCATACTGTTTCGCAAACTCTAAACCTTTTTCCTCACTTCTTGAATAGACATACGCTAGTTCAAAAAATGGTTCATGTTTCAATGCGTCTAAGAAATGATGAGTAATAACAGAAGTCCCTACAGTTGCGAGTCTCATAAACTTGTCCTTCCTTCTACCACACTGGATAATTTAGGCATAACCTGTTTCTTACGCGATAATACATCCGCAAAAAGACTTAAACGATTATTATCAATACCAGGGAACGCTTCTTCCGCAATCCACTTTTCTTTACCCATGTATAACATTGCGGAACCATGGTGTTCTAAACTGGTAAACAAGAGTAATAATAAATCAACACGTTTCTCATCCACATAATGTTTCATTGATTTAAGTATATCTTCACGAACTGATTCGACTTGATTAATATCAAATAAGCTCATTTGTCCAACACGTACACGATAATTACCTACTGTGAACTCTTTAATATCATTCTCAATAATTTCAAGGGCAGATTTTTCATGTAATCCAGCTCCTTCAGTAAAGATATCTTTCGCTAAAGCATCTGTATTGAGTTCCGCAACACGTGCACATCTTTGCGCAGTATGAATATCTGTAAGAGTAGTTGTAGGCGATTTAAAGTTTAATGTATCTGATAATATGGCCGCACATAATAATCCCGCCATATCTTTATCCATCGGGACACGATTCTCATCATAAAGATTCGCAATTATAGTACAAGTACTACCCACTAATTGATTTCTAAAATTTATTGGTTTAGAAGTTTGAATATCTCCAATACGATGATGATCCACAACCTCTATAAGGTCCGCTTCCATTAATCCATCAACACTTTGTGCAGTCTCATTATGATCAACTAGAATGATTTGTTTACGACGTGCATTCAATAAGTGATAACGAGAAACAAGCCCAAAAATCTTACCTTTATCATCCACAACAGGATAACTACGATAACGAGATTTAACCACTTTATTTAAGACATCATCCACAAATTCAGATTTATCAAATGTTATTAAATTGGTCGACATAATAAACTTGATTGGTGAAGAATAGAAAATATAACGAGACGTATTTAGTGTCCCATGTCCAGAAAGAATAATTGCACATCCCTTTTCTTTCGCAAATTTTATAACTTCATCTTTTACATAATCAGCCCACACAATAACTAAACAAGCCGCATCTTTTTCAATCGCTTGAAGTTGAGCCTCAGTATCATTCCCAACAATAACCGTACGATCTTTCAATTCATAATTATCTAATTTGTGTTCCGCAACTGCCACAATAGAAACTTTACCATTTAATCGTGTCACTTTTGGCGCATAGATTAATGCACCACTAATCGTCTTAACAATATACTCAATTGGGGTTTTACTCAAAAGCTCAATACTCTTAGCTGTATCTCCCATCGCAACAGTCGAAATATTTGTATTCGTTAGAACCCCTAATAAAACATTATTATCATCCACAACACAGAGTACTCTCTTCTCTGCACTCATAAGTTGCCAAGCTTCAAAAATAGTTGTTTCTTCTTTGATTGTGACTGCGGTATCGATATCAATTTCATTGAGTCTCATTCTCGCATCATCAAGTATGATCGGATGTTCAAACCCAAATCGTTTGAGGACATATTCTGTCTCATGGTTAATTTCACCCAATCGACATGCGATCGCATCATAGCCTAATTTTCGCTTAAGATGGGCATAGCCAATGGCTGAACAAATGGAGTCCGTATCAGGATGTTTATGTCCTGTAATATGGATTGGATAGTGAATAGGCATATTAATCTCCTTAGTGATTGTAAAATTCTTTTTATTACTTAAATTCTATCAAATATCTATATTTTAATCTATTAATCCATTAAAATAGAGTTAGTAATTATGCAAATACAATGTGGCGAATATGTTATAAAACCAATGCATGAAATAAAAGCTGAATTATGGCTCAAGTTTCACCAAGAAAATCGATTCTATGTCGATAATTTTTCTACGACAAAGTTACCAGATTATTACACGATAGAAGTCCAACAAAAATTCGTTATACAAAGTCTCATCGATTTTGAACGAGATGAGGGGTATGCGTTTGGCGTTCTAAGTCATAATTCTAAAAAGATTCTTGCGAAAGTTAAAACTCAACGTGACGTTAATCGTAATCACAATTATGTTACGATTCGTATTCTCATCGATTATCGTTATCGTAATATTGAGTTTGGTGAACAGATCCTTAAATGCATCATTGATTTCTTATTTAAGAGTCGAGGTATTCATAAAATATATGCATTAATCTTGCCAGATGACGCTTATTCAGTTCAGTTATTTACAACTCAAAATTTCCAATATGAGGGTAAATTATTGAAGTCCTATCATATCAATGGTGAATGGAGAGACCATTTACTTTATGGATTGATTAATGAAGGTAATGGACGATGAACCAAAAAGAATTAACTGAATTAATACGTCATTTCTGTGAAGAACGTGATTGGGACCAATTTCATTCCATTAAGGATTTAAGTATCGGACTTAGTACTGAAAGCAATGAACTCTTACAACTCTTTCGATTTAAAGATGAGAAACAGTGTGAAGAGTATCTAGCTAATAATCGAAAGAAAGTAGAAGATGAATGTGCCGATGTTTATTATTATCTTCTTCGTTTATCTGATTTATACAACATTGATTTAAATCAAGCATTAGAGAATAAGATGAAAGATAATCATAAGAAATATCCAAAAGAATTGGTTAAGGGTAAGAATCTAAAATACAACGAATATGAATAAAGGCACAGATTACTCTGTACCTTTTCTTATACGATATTTTTTAATTCTTTTCCTAACACAAACTGATGACAATTATACTCAAATACTTCCCACAATCTTTCTTTCGTATAATCACCTGTTCCACTTACATGAGGTGTTAACAACAAATTCTTGCAATCCCATAATCTTGAATCTTTGTCTACAGGTTCTTTTGCCATGACATCCAAGGCACAGAAACCAAGATGTTCTGACTCTAACGCATCAACTAATGCGTCTTCATCAATGATTCTACCTCTACCAACATTCAATAATATAGAACCTTTTTTCATATTAAAGATTAATTTACGATCAAATAGATTATGTGTTTGATCATTTAGTGGCAAAGTAATCACAACTACATCACTCATCATGACAGCTGTTTCTAACTCTTTTACAGGATAAACAGATTTAAATCCTTCGGTTGGTGTGCCACGAGTATTAACACCAATAAAATTCACATTAAATGGCTCTAATCGTTTACGTATCGCTTGACCTATACTACCTATCCCAACGATACACACATTCATCTTTTCCAGTTCACGATTATGAATGCGAGTCCAATTGTGTTCTTTCTGAAGTTCATAGTTCTTTATCGCATTCTTATAATGCATCAAAATATAAAGAACTACCCATTCCGCAATCGGATCACTAAACACATCCTTTGCGTTTGTAAAGACGATTCCTTTACTCTTCCACTCATCCACTGGAAGATTATTGAACCCTGCATACGAATTTTGAATCCATTTTAATCGTTTAAATCGATCAACACCTATTTTTTTGACATGATTTGCGCCAAACACAAAATCATAGTCTTCTGGATGTTCAATCTTATCAGTATCTAAAATAATGTCATATTCTACCCCAAGATATTTTAATCTTGACTCTAAATCAGTTGGTAATGTTTCTATTTCGCTAATCAGTGCTTTCATACAATCTCCTATAGTGTAATTATGCCATAAAGTAATCTTCTTTGTCTTACTCAAGTGTCTATGAATGATATAATACTTTTGGTGAGGTTAAACTATGTTAGAAATACTAAAAGCAATCATACTTGGAATCATCCAAGGTATAACAGAATGGTTACCTGTAAGTTCTACAGGACACATGATTTTATTTGAAAACTGGTTTCCATTTACATTCTCAAAAGAATTCGTAGACTTATTCTTTGTGTTTATCCAATTAGGATCTATTATCGCAGTCATCGTTTTATTCTTCAACAAACTCTTCCCTTGGTCATCTTCTTCAAAAGCTCACCAACACAATACTATTCTATTATGGGTTAAGATCGTTATTGCCGCATTCCCTGGCGCAATCATTGGTTTATTATTTGATGATATGATAGACACACTACTGTATACACCACTTGTCATCGCAATAGCGTTAATCGTATATGGATTATTATTTATCTATATTGAGAAGACTAAGAAAGATCATCCTAAAGATACTTTAAATCTAATAACTTATAAAGACGCATTACTCATTGGAGTATTCCAAGTCCTTGCATTAGTTCCAGGCACATCACGTAGTGGCGCCACAATCCTTGGCGCAATCATCTTAGGTGCAAGTCGAACTGTTGCGGCTGAGTTCTCATTCTTTCTAGCCATTCCAATGATGTTTGGGGCAAGTTTCCTCAAACTATTCAAAGCTGGATTCAGTTGGACACCTCTTGAGTGGGGCGCACTAGCAACTGGCACAATCGTCGCATTTGTTGTCTCTATCCTAGTGATCCGATTCTTAATGGATTATGTTAAGAAACACGACTTTACATACTTTGCGTATTATCGTATCGCATTAGCGCTTGTGGTATTAACCTTAATTTTCATTTAAAAAGCCTTTCGGCTTTTTTATTGTTTTTCTAATAACTCCACAATCTTCTCACAAATCTGATGAGATACTAGGGCATCTTCTCCACTTACTGGACTTGATGTTTTATTTTTAACCGCATCTAAGAACGCATTTCTTAGATTTTCAAAACCACGTTTCTTTAAGGTAGGAATCCAATCACTCTCAGGTTTCTTGGTAAATACACTCTTCTCATACGTTTCAATACTGGATAAATTACGAATAATACTCTTACGTTGAGGATGCATAACTTCTATAACTTCTTCTGTCACCCCATTAAGATAGTTCATGATAAGTAATCCTTGATTACTAGGCGTTATAAATTGCACAACGACATGAACCAGTTTACCGTCAACCTTCTTACCCTGAACTCTTACATCAATAATCTCATCCTGTAATAAAAAACGTGTTGTATCGACCACATGCACAAAATCCTCCACAATAAACCGTCTGATATTATCTGGATACAAGTCACGATTCTTTTGATAAACAACTAAATCAGGTTTACCATAACTCATTACTTCTTGAATGTATGGGACAAATCGACGATTGAATCCTATCATAAACAAGGTGTTGTTTATTTTTGCACATTGTACTAATTCTTCTGTTTCTTTTAGATTCATTGAAATCGGTTTATCCAAGTGACATGGAATCTTAGCTTCTAAGATTTTCTTAGCCATCGTATAATGTACTTCTGTTTTAGATGTTACATAGATCGCATCTACACCACTTTGAATCAAATCATCTAAATCCGTATAACCTTCCGTCAAATGATAATCTTTTAACACTTCATTCAATGTATCTTGATTACGGGTACAAGGTACAATCTGAACATCTCTAACATTAGATAAAATAGGTAAGTATGCTTTCTTCGCAATATCCCCTATCCCAACGATTCCTATTCTCATACTTGTTCCACCTTTAACTTTCCGATTAAATAAGCTCCATAGAGAGGAGGTTGTGAAATAGGTTGTATATCTAAATCACTCGGTAAAAACGCTCTTAATGGCTTTAATATCACATCACCAGACTCAAATACACCACCCGATAATCGAACAGTCTTCAACTCAGGATTCTTCTTTAAACTGACTTCAATCAATTGAGATAGTTCATATGCCGCATCTTTAAATATCTTAATCGCATGCTTATCATCTTTTGTCGATGCCACAAAACAAATCCTCGCAAGCGAAGCGATAGCCTCTTTCGGACGTTTATGTTCACTTAATATTTTTATAAGTTCACTCTCATCACTTAAGACTAAACTATCCATAACACAATCATACAAAGCAGATTTTTTTAATCGTCCATCCGCCATTTTACTAAACACACTTAAAACTTGTTTACCAATCCAAAATGCACTTCCTTCATCCCCAATCCAGTAGCCCCATCCACCGACTCGACTACGCACACCTTGAAATTGGCTTAATGCGATAGAACCTGTCCCGGCAATAACCATTATGCCATCATTCCCTTTTAAAGCAGACATCAGTGCACAATCCACATCACTTTGAATGGAATATTTCTCATTCGGGAATTGTCGTTTAATCGCATTCTCAATGGATTTACGGATCTTAGGATTCATACCATAACCCGCTAGTCCAAAACTAATAAAATCAACTCTCTCATTCTCACATAGAGTATCTACTCCATATCGTAATGCTTGAGCCATTTTAGTATACCCAATCTGTAAAGGATGAAGAGAAGGATGTTCAATACTTTTAAGTATTATCCCATTTTCATCATACAAGGCAAAACGAGCCTTAGTACCACCTGCATCAATCGCTATTATTTTCATATGTTCACCTAAATCTATTATAAAACAAAACCAATAGAAAATACCTGTTTCCAGGTATTTTATGATGCTAAACGTTTTTCACCCTCTAAACTACGAATTCCACTAATCTCTTGAGTTACTTCTAAACAACCCAAATATTCACCAGAATCACCACGAACTGCATAATATCGAATATAGACAAACTTTCCTCTAAAATTAATCCAGAAATCTTCATGATCTTTTTTACCCGACCTCAAGTCTTCCACAATATTCATCACAATATGAACACTTTGAGGTGGATGACATAAATGTACAGGACGTCCTATAACAGAAGCTGGTCGATCAAAGATTCTTTCTTTCCCTTGAGAAACATATTTTACTTTATCATTCGCATCCACAAACGTCATATCAAAAGGTAATGTATTTAATAATGCATTCACTTCTGTAGTAGATAAATGACCCATAGACATACGAATATCACCATTCACAGACTCAATTTCATCAACTGTTTGTGTTTCTTCTTTAGATTGGTAAACTCCAGCTTCTGGGTTTTCAAGTGCTTGTGCGATTGCTTTAAAATCATTCTCAGTTAAAGTATCACGTAATAAAGGGAATAGAATCATATTCTCTTTCGTAATCATTTCTTTAACCATATCAACCATCTGATAGAATTTATCCATTATCAGATTCACATCATCACTCGTATTAAGCGTTATAAAGGAATCCTTTAACTTCTCACGAATCTGGTTATCAACTCCCCACATAACTTGTGGAATCGTCTCAATCCCATGCTTCTCTAAGAATGGAAAGAATACATTTTCTTTTTTTGAATAATGCGCATCTACAGCTCTAAATTTTTCTATAAGATCTAATAGAAATGGTTTAACCACATTTAAATGATTATTCGTTTCTTGTTTAAATTTAATCGCTTTATCAACTAATGCGCTAAACTCTAAATTCTCTTCTTCAAAAATTGTAATAGGATTAATTGTTAAAACATCCTTATGAAGCTCCGCAAGTGATCCTTGAAATAAGGACGCATGCACATCACATAAACTTTGGATTTCTTCTACACTTACTCCATCTTGAACCAAGTTATATTCCATTTGTGCAATTTCCGCACCTGTGACATACGCAAAATCACGTTTAAATTCTGCCTCTACTGCCGCTCTATCTTCTCCACGATGTAATCTTTGGATTAATGTTTTTAGTTGTTCCTGTCGCTTACTAACGTTATCAATAATTTCACTCATATATTGACCTCCAACCACATAATATCATAAATACAAAAATAAAATGTGATATACATCACATTTTATAGATAATTATTTCTCTTCTTGATTGAAGTTTAATTCTTTCTTCTTTTTCTAACTGTTTTAACTTACGATTAACACTTTCTCGACTTACACCTAAACGCATAGCCATTTCATCTTGACTTAATGGATTATTTATCTTTACTCCATGTTTCAATTGAACCCCATAATCATTGCTTAGTTGTTTTAATAGATTCATCAATCGAACTTCCAAACTCTCTACATAAACAGTAGATAATTCACTCTCCAATTGATTCACACGATTATTCAGTTCATTTAAGATCGATAGCGCTAAATCAGGCTCACTATGAATAAGTTCATGCATCGTACTCGCATCTATCATACACAAAGCCCCTTCAGACATAGCTTGAATTGTATATGGTAATTCTTTTTCTTTAAACAAACTATCCTGCCCAAAGAAATCACCTGTTCTAAAATATTGAACCACTTTTGATTTTCCTTCAGGATTTATACTAACCGCTTTAAACTGGCCTCGACTGACAATCACAAACTCCGAAATCATATCCCCTTGATTCAAAAAGATATCACCCCGTTTAAATGCCTTACGATTAACATGGCGTATGATTTTACCTCTTTGAATTGGAGTAAGATTGCGAAAAAGACTAATATGACTGATACAAATTGGTGCTTTACACGTTTGACAACTTTCCATTTAGACCCATTCCTTACATACATCTACCCATTGTGTTGATTGAGATAATTTTTCTAGCTCAGCTAGATTCAACTCAATTGCGGATTGCGAACTACCACACGCAGGATAAACGGTTTCAAATCGTTTAAGTGATACATCTAATACTACTACACAATTGTGATTGACCGCAAATGGACACACTCCACCTACCGCATGACCGACTTTTTCTTCAGTCTCCTGTGCATCAAGCATTCTAGCTTTTAAATTAAAATGTGACTTAAACTTACTATTATCTATTTTGGCATCTCCCGCAGTCACAATCAAGAGTGTTTGATCAAAATAACGAAATGCTAAAGTCTTCGCAATTCGTTTACCTTCTATATTTAATGCTTGAGCAGCCATTTCTACTGTCGCACTCGATACATCAAATTCTTGTATACGAGATTCAACTCCAAATGGTCTAAAATAATCTCTAACTTTCTCTATTGCCATAATCCACCCAATCTTATGAAATAATGTACCACTAAATTACGATAAAGAAAAGAGTCAGTTTCCTGACTCTACTTCACTTCGATTCGTTTAACAACTTCGCTTTCGCCTTTAATTGGTAATACTACTTTTAGTACACCTTCTTCAAACTTCGCATCAATATTTACATGATCAATATTGTTAAAGCGAATCTGACGAGTAAACATCGATTGACTTCTTGAACGATAGATATACTTCTTATTATCTTCTTTCTTCTCTTCAGTATGTTCTGCCTTAATCGTTAATAAGTCATTATTGAACGACATATTAATTTCTTCTTTCTTGAATCCAGGCAAATCAACTTCGACAACATATTTATTATCCTCTTGATAAACATCAAGATGGCTATTTGAACTAAAGCTTGGTAAGAAGAACTCATCATTGAAGAAGTCATCTAGAATCGAAGTTGTTGGACGTCTAATTAAACCATTTCTCATAATTTTTCCTCCTTTTTAGCACTCTCTATATCTAAGTGCTAATACATTATTATAATAACACACTTTTTAGCACTGTCAATACTTGAGTGCTAAATTTTATAAAAATGATTGAAGTATTTTGTAATAGGTGTTATTATCGACTCGTTTATGTCACCGACATCCAAAGGAGTTCCATGAAAGCCGTTTTCTCTACATTACCGATCAATGACTCTCATCCAATTACACAAGACTTCCTCAATCATATTGAAGACTTAATTGATCATCCAACTGTTCTAAACTTACATAACTATTCCCAACATTTAAATACAAGCCGCTACCAACACTCACTCAATGTGGCATACTATGCCCATTTAATCTCACGATACTTTAATGTTAATCACAGAGACTGTGTACGTGGAGCGCTTTTACATGATTTATTTCTCTACGATTGGAGAACTGAACAAACAACTCCTGGAAATCATGTCCATGTTCATCCAAGAGAAGCCTTAAAAAACGCAAAGATGATCACAACTGTCACGCCGATCATGGAAGACACAATTGTCAATCATATGTGGCCATTGGGGCAATCTAAACCACAAACAAAAGAAGCCTGGATTGTCCAAGCTTCTGATAAACTATGTGCTGTGATGGAAGTTATCCATCAAGTTAAAGTAAAGAGTTTCCATCACAATCTTGCGGGCGTGATGTTAGGTTTAATCTTATTCTTACGATAGATGCTTAGGCATCTTTTTTTATACTTCTAGACGCAATAATATGAATTCCAGTCCCAAGAATATTCTCCACAATAATGTCATTCACTTGTATAGGAGCATGTATTACTAATCCATCTAAGATATCTCGAATTTTAAAAATATCTTCTTTTCGTATAGCACTAGAACTTACAACCGGACAACGACTTAGCTTAGACCCAACAATCTGTACAGTTGTCGTAAACATACGACGAGGTTCAGTCACTTCTTGTATGGCATAAACCTCTCCTCTTTTACATTGATTCCCTGTACAAATATAATGTTCTTCATCTTTTACTAATTGAATAAGACACCCTCTTGGACATACGATACATGTTAGTTCATGTTTCATGCGATAATCTCCAATCGTACTTCATCTTGTATTTTATCAATAAGAGGTAAAGGAAGTGTAATCATCTCTAACTCCGCAGGTAGTAATTGTGTCTTTGGTAAAGTCATAATTATTTCATCTTTCGTTCTAATCACAAGCTTCACATTCTTAAGTGGTCTTTTGACTCGAAACTTCAATTTAACAGCCTGACTCTTATCAATTGTTTGAGGTAAAACATAAATGAAATTAGAATCACTATTAACAGGAATCGATAAATCTGATTTTCCGAGTTGATTCAAATATCTCTCAACCGATTTCGCAACCATATCCCCTTCTTCACTCACAAAATCCACCACATCATGTATATGTAGACCATTTCCACATGCAAATATACCTGGAATGGATGTTTCATAGTATTGATTAATCTTAGGACCTTTCGTTCTTGGATCCATCTCAATACCTGCATTCTCAGTAATAATATTATCTGGAATTAATCCAACCGATAATAATACAGTATCTACTTCGATGTTAAACTCAGTTCCACTAATTGGCTTTAAATTCTCATCCACTCGACTCAACTCAATCGATTGAACACGACCATTCCCATTTATACGAGTAATCGTGGTACTTAGATAAAGTGGAATATCATAGTCATATAAACATTGAACTAAGTTACGTGTTAATCCATTTGAATACGGCATAATCTCCGCAACACCTACAACTTTAGCCTTCGCTATCGTCATTCGTCTTGCCATAATTAATCCAATATCACCACTGCCTAAAATAAATACACGCTTACCTACACAATAACCATCGATATTTAAATACTTCTGAGCAGAACCAGCCGTCCAAACTCCGACACTTCGATCTCCAGGAATCATGATATTCCCACGTGTTCTTTCACGTGCTCCAAGCGCTAAAACAATCGATTCCGCCTGAATTTTGTGTACACCTTTAGGATTAATATATTCAATCGATTTATCAGAATTCAATTTAATTACAGTAGAATCAAGTTCAAACTCAATCCCTAAATCATGAAACTCAGAAACTAATCTCTCCGCATAACTAGGACCCGTTAACTCTTCTTTAAATCGTGTTAATCCAAATCCATTATGAATACACTGATTTAAGATACCCCCTAAAACATCTTCCTTCTCTAAAAGAAGACAATCAATATTGTATTTCTTTAATTGAATTGCGGCAGCTAAACCAGCACTACCACCTCCAATTACTACACATTTAACGTGTCTCATCATGACCTCCAAGAGGTGTTAAGAACACATCATTATCATAAGGTATATCCTTCATATCTACATTTAACTCACGAGCTAAAATACGCACTACTTCACTCTCACAAAAGCCACCCTGACAACGTCCAGAACCAGGTCGAGTAATACGTTTAACCCCTTTAATACTTCTTGCCCCTACAGGCAAATGAATCGCATTCATGATCTCTTTTTCACTAATCGTTTCACATACACATACGATTCTTCCATACCGAGAGTCATCTTTAATTAACTCATTTCTCTCATTAGAACTTAAATGTTTTTTCCATTTGAAGTCCACTAGATTCATCTTACTTTCAAGCTCAAAATCCTTCTTAAGGAATGATTCTATTACATACTCTGATATTCCAGGTGCACTTGCTAAACCAGGAGAATCAATGCCAATCACATTGATAAATCCATCCTTATTCTCAATGATAAAATCCTTCGTAATAGATCCAGGTCTCACCCCTGCAAATTGACGTATCATCCGATTCTTTGCTAAAGGTTTAATGATCTGACTAATCTTAGAATCAACTTCATTCAAACCATTAACCGTTGTGCTAAAGTCATATCGATTATCAATCACATAACTCGTTGGGCCAAACATCAAATTACCTTCGATGGTTTTAAGAGCTAATACCCCTTTACCCAACTTACTCGGCATCGGATAAATGACATGATTTAAATAAGATTCATCTCTTATATCACTCACTTGATACTCACCTTTTCTAAACTCAAGTTGATGTTCAGAGTTTGGATCCTGATACTTCGCTACATCAACTCCATTTAAGCCCGTACAGTTTATGACACACTTTGACTCAAATACACCTTGAGTTGTATGAACTGTATAATTTTCATTTTTATCTATCCCAATAACTTTAGTCTGTCTAAAAAGTTTAACCCCATTTAAAACCGCATAATTCATACACGCAAATCCCATTTGCCATGGTGTAATAATCGCAGTCGTAGGAAAGAAAAGGGCTTCTAACACAGAATCACTTATATTAGGTTCCATTCTTCTTATTTCATCTTGTTGGATATATTTAACATCAATCTTACGTTGAGTCGCACGTTGTGCATATTTTAAAAGCGCTTCATGTTCATCCATACTGTTTGAAACGAGTAAACTACCCACTTGTTTATAATCCACATTTAAATCTTTCGCTATTTGTGGATAACGTTTAGCCCCTATTAAATTCAATTGAGCTTTTAGTGTTCCATCTTCAGGATCATACCCAGCATGAACAAGTCCACTGTTTGAACTACTGACTTCATTCATAATTTCTACATTCTTTTCAAGCACACAAACGGACACATTAAAACGGCTTAAATCATAAGCCAACATAGATCCAATGATGCCAGAACCGATAATGATAATGTCGTACATAACTTAATTTAATTGTACACAAAAATACAGAACATTTGTTATTTTATTGTAAATAATAATTCCTTATTTAATCATTTAAGAATATAAGTTAGAATAAGAATATTAGTTTGAAAGGAATTATTATGAAGAAAACACTCTATCTCATGCGCCATGGTCAAACCTTATTCAATGTTAGACGAAAAATACAAGGTGCGTGTGACTCACCTCTTACAGAATTAGGCATTAAGCAAGCTGAACATGTCAGAACATACTTTAAGAACATTAACCTTGATCATGCATATTCATCCACTGCAGAAAGAAGCTCTGATACAATCGAAATTATTCTCGAAGGTCGATTACCCTATGGACGTTCAAAGAGCCTAAAGGAACGAAACTTTGGGACATTCGAAGGTGAGAGTGAAGACTTAAATCCAACGGATCGTGAAGTACACCGTACCTTCTTTGTGCCATATGGTGGTGAACATGCATCTGAAACTGAAGAAAGAATGGTTAAGTTCTTAACAGAAGTTATGGATAAGGAAGATCATATAAATGTCCTTGCGGTATCACACGCTGGCGCAAGTGTTCAATTTATGTCTCATTGGGTTCATCCTTGGTCTGTTCTAAAAGGCAAAGTTGCGAACTGTACAATTTTCAAATACGAATATGAAAACCAAGTGTTTAAATTAGTAGAAATTATCTACCCAGATTTAGACAATAATACATTTGAATACCAAGAAGTTAGCTATTAACTTCTTTTTTTATAGTTACAAAATAGTGCCTACTTTTAAACAATTCTCAGAATGGTAAACTGTTATTAATAAACTTGGAGGTAATATGAAAGAAATAAATATGAATATATCAAACTTTATTCCAAATGAAGTCACAATTAAGAACGTTGAAATGGACCATCAAGAAGTTCTAAATGTATTAAAGAATCCAGAAATTACACAGTTTGATGAGCCTACTTACGCCATATTGAAAGATTTCGATTTTGAGAATGGTATTATTGAAGTTAAAGTATACAGCCAGCTCTTAAGCACTGCGCCAGAATTTGCACGAGGATTTATTGGGATTGCATTTCATATCAATCAAGACAATTCAGAGTTTGAAGGAATTTATATTCGACCTACAAACAGTAAAGTAAAAGACCAAATTAGACGAAATCGATCTACTCAATACTTCTCTTATCCCAACCATAAATTTGATATTTTAAGACAAACTGATCCTATAAAATACGAATCTTATGTAGATATTGATACAAAGGAATGGATCGATTTCAAAGTTGTTGTAAAAGAAGAATATGCTGAACTATTTATCAATAAAGCATCTCAACCATGTTTAATTGTGACTGATTTAAAACATGGTAAAAGAAAAGGCTCCATCGCTTTATGGACAGAAGTTGGAACCGATGCTTACTTCAAAGATCTAGTCATAACAAAATTCTAAAATAAACTTAATTGATTATTGATATACGATACTTGATTCATTTCTCGAATAATATCATCGCCCTTTAACTCACCAATTAATAAAGGTGAGTTTTTATTATGTTTCATCATATTCTCTTTGACTAAACTCATATCATAATTAGCATAACAATACACGCATCCATGTCCACATGAATTATATGCCCCAATATCATTCCCTAATAAGCATTCACAACCCTCTCTCGCTTGAGTTTGGTTTGGAACATTTAAACGTTGGTTCAAAGCCTTCTCAAGTACAGATTGGGTTAAACAACCACTTGTATCCACACCATAATTTTCAAGAATCTTGTTTTCTAAACACGTCTTTATTCTGATATTATACTTTGTCCCAATCTCCACGAATGCTTTAATCAATTCTATTTGATCCTCCAGGTTAACTTCTTTTACACTTGGGAAATTCTTTAATGTTTTTTGATATAAATCTATAAAGCTCACTACACAGGTAGTAATAGATCCACTAAGTTCTTTCGCAATATGCTCAAACGATCTAAGATGTACTTCCTTTGTGTATTTATCTGATAGAAAAATTGGATCATATCTCCATTCAACTGATTTTGATCCAAATCGATTTGAAAGAATCTTTATACACTCAATGATTCGATGTTTGTTTAATACATTAGGTTCTATATCTTTACCATACGCAGTTAATGTGATTCCCCAGAATTGTTTAAAATGACTAATCTCATCTAAGCGCTTCATCATTGGTTCAGGATTCTTTGTACAAAACACTAAAATATCCACAACACTTGGATTTAATTGGTATGAATGAATTAACTTAGGATTATAAGGATTACGCGTATAAACATATCCTTCTTTAATCCGATTATAAAACCATTCACTATAATAAGCAGGTATATCTGTTCTTGAACCAGTGTTAAGTATCATAAAACTATTTTATTAGATAAAACAAATTTAATAAACAACGTTTGATCTAAACGAGTATAATTACACATAGATGATATTAAATAAGATCGACGATATCGAATATAAATTAAGAGAAAATCAGGATTTTTCCTGGCTCAGTCAATACGGAACTGCTTTTTATGTCGTGGATGAAACAGGTAGTGGTTGTATTAACTTTGGAATAAAGAAGAATAATAAAAAACTATTCTTTAAGATTGCTGGGGCAAAAACTCTGAGTGCAGAAATCAGTCCACTAGAATCCATTCAACTCTTAAAAAAAGCATCAAAATTATACAAAGAAATTAAGCATCCAAATCTTATACAATATGTAGACTCATTTGAAATAAATGATTTTTTTGTCTTAGTATTTGAATTTGCGGAAGGTGAATGTCTATTTGATCATTGGAACTTTGATATGTATCGTAAGACAAAGGATATTACTCCAATGGTTCGATTTAAAAACTTATCGGTAGAAAAAAGACTAAGGGTTGTTTTTAAACTTTTCTCATTTTTTAAAACAATTATTGAGAATGGATATGTCGCGGTTGATTTCTACGACAGTAGTATTATCTATAACTTTATAAATGATGAAGTCACTTTCTGTGATATTGATTTGTTTAGAAAATGTCCTAGTATAAATGACTTAGGTATTAACTACTTTGGGACAAAACGTTTAAAAGCACCTGAAGAAAATATTCTTGGCGCAATAATTGATGAGAGAACAAATTGCTTTACCCTCGGTGCCCTGATTCTAGATATGTTCAGTGAGATTACCAATACAAAACAAAGATACATTCAAGGAACTTTCATCCCAGAAGAATTCAGTCATTTTGAACTTTCTAGAGAAGTCTACGAAGTTTTACTTATCGCAACAAACCCTCTTCGAGAAAAGCGTTTCAATACAATATCAGAGTTTGAAAAAGTATTCATTCAAACATTAGATAATCAAGATTATAAGATTATTTCTTATTGAACAAATGAAGAGATTTTAAACCCTTATACCAACTTTGGTAAGGTTCGATCTATTATTGAACTTTTTCTACATTACTGTAAAAAAATGAGGTTTCCCTCATTTTTAATAATAGTTTATTGAATCCAATAGAACTTCAATCTTTTTATTTGTTTCTTCATCCAAATCGGTCCCAAGTCGAATTACTTTCACAACCACAAAGTTATCATCAATCTCTTTCACAATATCAGAGTTATTGAAGTATTCAGGATCTTCACTGAAATCTTTACCCATTAATTTAGACACAAGACTATAGCCAATAATAAACTCATTAACATTTTCATCTTCATAATAAATCACGAGACCTGTATCATAAAGATACGCTTTTATGGGAAGATTGGATTCATTTATCAAAGATATCCCAAATGGAATACGTGAGTTCATATACAATAATCGTTCTTCGTGTTTAAACGGTTGAATCAGTTCACCTTGATTAAAGCTTTGTCTCAATTCTTCGATCTCTAATTTCAAGGCTTCTATTTGCTTATTTTGGTTTTTAATCAATATACTAATTTGAGCATCTGTAAGTTCATTTGTATCTTGAACTGTACATCCAAGTAAGCTAAAAAATAATAATACTATGATAAGTTTTCTAACCATATTATCGTTCCATTTGTTTCATCTTTTTTAATAAGAAAAGAATAGTAACCCAAATTAATACAAGAACAGATAATGCAATTAAAAACAAAAACAATGAATAAAAACCCATAAATATCCCCATAACCCCAAAATCATTTAACATAAGTAATCCCCTTTTCTCAATTAATCATATCAAAATAGAAATAAAAAAGAAGTACTAAGTACTTCTTCTTGAGCTCTTATGGAGCAGGTGAAGGGAATCGAACCCTCGTGTCGACCTTGGCAAGGTCGCGTTCTACCATTGAACTACACCTGCGTGGCGGTCCAGACGGGACTCGAACCCGCGATCTCCTCCGTGACAGGGAGGCATGTTAACCACTACACCACTGGACCATTCACTTGTGTTTTTTGGCGGGGAAGGAGGGATTTGAACCCTCGCGCCAGTTTGACCCGACCTATACCCTTAGCAGGGGCACCTCTTCAGCCACTTGAGTACTTCCCCAAGGCAATACGTCAGTGCCCTATAATACTATCATAAATCAATCGAGATTTGCAAGTAGTTTTAATAAAAAAATCAGTCGAATTTCGACTGATTTAATCTACATTGAAACCTGCTTCTCGGATTGCGACTTTCGCCGTATATACAACATCGTTTCTTCCCTCTATTGCCACACAACGATCCTTTAATCTTACCTCGAAATCAACCCGTGTTTCAGATAAAGCATCCGTAATTTTTTGAGCCGCTTCTTCTGTGTTCAAATCGCGAATAAAGAGAATGGTCTTCATATTACTTTACCGCTAAGCCTAAAGCGATTTCCATCATCTTCGTAAACGCATTTTGACGTTCTTCAGCAGTTGTAGCTTCATGCGTAACGATAGAATCAGAAACTGTTAATAAACAAGCAGCCTTCTTACCTAAATAACGTGCATTAGCAAATAATGCAAAGGATTCCATTTCAGCTGCTAATAAATCATATTTCGCAACTTTTTCTTGATAAGGAACTGATCCAGCACCATGATAGAATACATCACTAGAGTGGATACAACCAACATGCATTGGAATATTTAAATCCTTCGCAACTTTAATTAATTCTTCATTTACTTCAGGACTTGGTTTTTGAATGTTTTCAGTATAACCAAACGCCGTATTCGCATACGTTGATTCACTATAAGCGCTATCCGCTAAGATAACATCATAGATCTTACAATCTTCACGATAAGAACCACAAGAACCAATACGTACAATCGTTTCAACTCCATATTGATCAAACAATTCATAAGAGTAAATACCAATACTTGGCATTCCCATACCAGAACCCATTACAGACACTGGGTGTCCTTTATATGTTCCTGTAAAACCAAACATATTTCGAACAGAGTTAAACTGTACAACATTTTCTAAATACGTTTCCGCAATCATTTTAGCGCGAAGAGGATCTCCCGGCATCAATACTAATTTCGCAATATCATTTTTTTGCGCTGAATTATGAGGTGTAGACATTTTTTATAATTTCTCCTTTATTTCTGTCATATTATTATAACATAGCTATATCGATAAGAAGTACATTGCAAGTCTAAAATATACAATTAATGCAAGCGCATCCACGATTGTTGTGATTAATGGACTCGCCATAGCGGCAGGATCCTGTTTAAAGATTAAGGCAATAAGTGGGAGTAATCCTCCTGTAATATTAGCCATAAGAATTGTAATAAACACCGTTGTAGAAATAACTAAATCCGTTGTCAGTCCAACTTCAGGTGTGAAGATCATTAATCTCAATACATTAACCACAAATAAAACCAAGCCAATAACCAATCCAATTTTTAGTTCTTTCCAAATAACTAACCAAAAATCCTTAATACTCATGTTATCAACCGATATCCCACGAATAACCATAATAGAAGACTGAGATCCTGCATTCCCTGCAGTACTCATAATCATTGGCATAGATGCCGCTAGTGCAGGAATTAAGGTAAGGGTTTGTTCATACCCTTGAATGATTAAACCTGTAAATGTAGCAGACACCATTAAGATAATTAACCACGAAACACGAGATTTAGCCATTTCAAGAATATTCGTTTCAGTATAAGAACCTTCCATCGGTATAATAGCTGCGATTTTTTGGATATCTTCAGTAGTCTCTTCTAATAAGACGTCAATGATATCATCGGCAGTAATAATACCAATAAGTTTTTTCTCATCATTCACAACAGGTAAAACAGAGAAGTCATATTTTTTAAATACATTTGCGACTTCTTCTCGATCATCACTCGTCACAACTGAAATAACGTCTGTATCCATGATTTCTGAAATCATTTCATCTTCATCCGCAAACAATATTTCACGTAGTCGTATTGAACCTACTAAAGTACGATTTTCATTAACGATATAACAGTTGGAAATTGTCTCTGCAACCTTCCCTTGTGTTTTAATTCGTGCAATAGCACGTTTTACCGTATCACTTAACTTCAACTCTACAAAATCGGTTGTCATCATGTATCCAGCCGAATCCTCTGGATAACTGAGCAATAAATTTATTTCTGATCGTTGATCCTCTGTCGCCGACTGAAGAATCTTCTTCACAAGATTACTCGGTAACTCTTCTAGGAAGTCTACGATATCATCTGAATATAAGTTCTCTAACATCCCTTTAATTTCTAAACTGGTAAACGCATTGATTAGTTCTTCTTGTTTAGTATATGAAAGGTACGTAAACATCTCAGCACTAATCTCTCTTTTTAATATCTTAAACAACATTAATACTTGATCCAAACTACAATCTTCAACCATTAAAGCTAAGTCAACCATATTGTAATAATTGAACATATCTCTAATTTCTTGAAACTTACGTCCTTCAATGAGGGCTTTAAATACTTTTTTGTGTAATTTCTTTCTCATAACACACCTCACAATCTAAGGAAATAAGACGCAATTAAGAAATACGTCATTAAAGATAATGCATCAACTAAAGTTGTTATTAAAGGGGCAGCCATAGAAGCTGGATCCTGTTTTAAAACTAATGCCAATAGTGGTAATGCTCCACCGACTAAATTCGCTAGTAAGATCGTAATAAAAATCGTTAGAGATACAATAATCGCAATTCCCCAACCAACATTAGGCATAAATAATCCTATTCTTAGTGTATTGATAATAAATAACACTATACCCAATAGAAACGATACCTGTGTCTCTTTTATCAATATCTTAACAAAATCCTTCACACCCATATCATCCACGACTAAACCACGAATAACCATTGCAGAAGCTTGTGAACCAGCATTCCCTGCTGTATCCATTAACATCGGGATAAAGATTGCTAATGAAGGAAGTAGAACTAATATTTCTTGATTACTCGAAATAATACTTCCGGTAAACGTCGCAGAAATCATTAACACAAGCAACCACGGCATACGTGACATAATAATCGATTTCGTAGAAGACTCCACATAAGAACCATCAAGCGGTGTCATAGCACCCATCTTATGAATATCCTCAGTTGCTTCTTCTTCCACAACGTCTAAAATATCATCTACAGTTATTATTCCTAATACAGTTTTAGTACTATCAATGACAGGAATTGAAGTGATGTCATACTTAGATATTATTTTGGCAGCTTCTTCTTGATCATCATGTGTATAAACATAATGAATATCATGCTCCATAATTTCTTCAATGATATGCTCTTCCTTCGCAAACAAGATATCCTTTAACGAAATACTACCAACTAATTTTTTTAAATCATCCACCACATAACACACGTTAATCGTCTCAGCTAGTTTGCCTTGCCTACGAATCGTTTTCATCGCTTGTGCTATCGTATTTGTATGCTTAATTGTCACAAAGTCGACAGACATAATCGAACCACAAGAATTTTCTTCATAACTCAAAAACTCATTAATCTGTTTGCGCAACTCAGGTGTCGCAGCTTGTAATACTTTTGTAACCAATTCATCAGGCAATTCATTCAAAATCTCATTCAAGTCATCGGAGTACAATTCTTCCATTAAACTTTGAATATGTTCAGGATTTAAATTATTGGTAAGATGTTCAATTGTATCACTGGATAAGTAGGATAACAGATCAGCTCCCACATCCTTACGTATAATCTTAAAGAGATGTAAGATAACTTCACTGCCCAATTCATCTACGATTAAAGCCGCATCAACTATATTGGTCTCATCAAAAAAGTGCCTTATTTTTTTATACTCTTTATTCTTAATCCACGACGTTAAAAGCTCTACATTTACAACAGTATTTTCTTCCATAAGATCACTTCCTTCCGTATCTATTTTACCTTTTAAGAAGTGATACCACAAGAAAACTATCTTTAATTACGAATTAGAATATCCGTAATTGTATTAATTATGTTTAACCATATCAAAAGCTTTACTGATATAAAAACAAATAATGCTAAAACAATTCCATTCGTTATAATTTTTTTATTTCTATTCATAGGTTCCTCCTATTTCTATGGATTACATCGTTCACAATATTGAGCGGGTGAATGTTCACCACAAGGATATTTCTCAACCATTTTATGTTTACAACGGTGACAAACATGGATATATTCTTTAGCGATCTCACTTGGAAAACCACACATTTCGCAAGGTAATCCTCTTATTATTTCTTGTACTTGAAAACCAGGAGCACCACACTCTGGACATGTTATCAATAATTTCTCCACAAGATTTTCTGTAGCCTTCTTAATATTATTCATTCGTGTTGGATTCGCAAAGGCACGCATATCCGTTTCAATGAGTACTGATTGAGTTTTTGACTTCTTAAGACACAATTCAAACGCTTCTTTTAATGTATCGTAATCATTAATATTCTTTATAATAAACTTAGATTTATTATGATCAGGTCTTAAGATGACATAATGCGAAGGAAACCCAATCCTATTAGAAAATTCAACCGCTTCTTCATAACTTCTTACAATACATTCATCACAATTCGTTTCTGGACCTTCATATAAACCAAATATCTCAAAATTAAGTGACTTATCATAAAACAGTATTAACTCAGTATTCCATTGAATTGGCGCAAATGGATGTGATCCAAAACTACCCTCACTGGATATCCCTATATCCACTTTTGAATACTTTAATCCCTTTTTAATCTTTAATCGAGCCGTGTCAAGTTGAGACTTTGGACGTTTTATCTCACGTGTAAACGTACCTAACTTATCCGTATCAAATCGATTTTCAACCTGTAAGATACAACCTAACGCTTCCTCTACAATTGGTTTAATCACCTCTTCTTTCTTGTGTTTTGTTAGTAAAACAACTTTCCTATTTTCGTATAGCCTCATCCAATTTCCTCACTTAATTAAAAAAGCCAACAACAAACCCCCATTGGAGTACGATATTGGCTTATTTTTGACTGGTACTAACCTTTCAAATAATCTTCCAAATAAATTAAGATTTAGAACCCTTTGAACCTCTATTAGAATACTGATCCAACAGATTCGTTTCAAACGAGAACACCATCTTCTCTCTTCTTCTTTGACGTTGAATAGACTGTTCAATCAACTTATCCATCAAGTCAGTAAAATTATAACCTGACTTATCCCATAAGTAAAAGGATAATGAACCAGGAATTGTATTAATTTCATTCACATAAAGTTCCATTGTATTCGAATCCATTAAGAAATCAATACGGGTCACACCTGAACAACCCAATACAATAAAGACTTCTTTAGCTAATTCCTGAACCTTTTTAGTATATTCAGAATCTAACTCCGCAGGACAAATACGTGAAGTGGATGCCATACCTTTCGATTTTGAATTAGATTGGTACTTATCTTTATACGATAATATCGCATCATATTTCATAACTTCTTCTAGAACAGAAGCCTCAACACTTGTTTCATCCCCTAAAACTGAACAATTTACTTCTCTTAAATCAGTAACAGCTTTTTCAATGACTATCTTAGTATCATAGTTCATCGCTTCTAAAATTGACTCATCTAAACTCTCACGTGTTTTAACCAATGTTATACCTACACTCGACCCAAGTCTTGCAGGTTTTACCACACACGGTAATCCAACAGATTCAAGAATATTTTGGATGACATTTTCTTTGTTTAATCGATAATCCTTCGCATGAAAATACATCCACGGAACCATCGGTATATTATGATGTTCAAACACCATTTTCATAAACACTTTATCTTGACCAAGACCAGCGGAAATTACATCTGATCCAGAATATGGGATGCCAATCGTCTCCAAGTATCCTTGAATACTACCATCTTCACAATGTGTACCATGGACTACAGGAATCACGATATCAACCTCTTGAGCTTTGGTAAATAAATTCATTTTAATCGGTTGAACATAAAATTTTTGTTGGACCTTCACAATACTAACTTGTTTACATTTACTTAGTAAGGTATTCGTATTCTTAAAATTTTTGACATCCAATAATGCTTCACCACTAAATAATCGATGATCCTTCGTTAAGTATAATGGAATAACATGATAACGTTCCTTATCAATCGCCGCAATTGCTTGAGACGCTGAAATAACACTGACTTCATGTTCGACTGAATTTCCACCAAATAATACCGCTATATTGAGTTTCATATTAATCTCCTTAATCAAAGTAAACATCTTTTTGATGTCTAATCACATCCATCGCAATATCTAGTTCTCTTTGCGACGTTTTAAATGATAACACAGGTAATGCATTATAATCAAAAAATCCAATATCAGATAATTCATGGTTATAAGCTAAAGTACCACCTTTGATTTCAGCCAAGAAATATAAGACATATTCTGATATCATCGTTGGTTTCGATTTATACAGCTCTCTTTGCATAACAGCGCATAATCGCACAATCTCCACATCTAAACCTGTTTCTTGTTTAGCTTCTTTAATCGCATTTTGACGAGCTGATTCAAACACATCACACCAGCCACCTGGTACTGCATATCCATTATCACTCTTCTCTTGTACCATGAGTAATTGATTTTTCTCATTGAATATCATCACTCGTACTGAGACATTCGGTGTAGGATATGTATCTTTTGGATACAGTTTTACAGGGTCAATGATTTGATCTATCTCTTGAGATTGTAATACAACTAGATCTTGAAGTTCCTGATAATTCTCAAGCGCATAAGGATCCTTTGAAAACTTTAATCCAATCTTACTGATTGATAATAATTTGCTTAAAAAATGATTCCATTCCATAGTACACACTTTCTAGTGATTAAACGCATCCGGTAAATCATTTTCCAATAAGATGATATCGTCTTTATTCGCATGACTTTCAATGTATTTAAACGCTTCTTTAACGGTATCCAATACGATGACCTGATCCATATCAAATCCTGATTCTTTTAATCCTTCATAAATAGGTTGAGTTTGTTTTCTACCTACTAATAGAACAGTATCCACATGATCCTTCATTTGAGCCCCAAATTGCTTATTTAATTCATATTGTTTAACCCCTAAATCAATCATACCTGGAGTCACAATATATCGATGATTTGGCATTAACTTCAAGACTTCTAAAGACATCTTTGCGCCTTCAGGATTAGAATTAAACGCATTATCAATGTAGTTAAACCCATTAATTTTCTTTAATTGAAGACGATGTTCCACATAATTCACATTACTAACTGCCTTTTGAAGCATCTCCCAACTTAAACCCAATTGTCGACCCAACGCAATTCCTGCGAGAATATTCGCAATATTATGTTTCCCCAATAAACGTGTCATGAAAGGATAAGTTCCTTCACTACACACAACATCAAACTTTGAACCATTTGGAGAATATTCGATATTCTTAGCCATGAAATCCGCTTCATGATCAATCGCATAGCGTATAATCTTACAATTATTCTTGATTCGATAGTTTCTTACCGTATCATAATCAAAGTTAATAACACAAACACCTGAAACAGGTAAATTCTCAACTAATCGCATTTTTTCTCGAATAATATTATCAAGTGTTTTAAAGGTATTGAGATGTTGAGGTCCAATGGATGTAATAATCGCGTATTGCGGACGAATAAATTTACTTAAGAAATCTATTTCACCCACTTTATCTGCACCCATCTCAGCGATAAAAACTTGATGAATGGTCTTGAGTTGTTCACGTATGGTAATCGTTAAACCCATTGGTGTATTAAATGATGCTGGAGTACTTAAAACATAATACTTCTCGGATAATATTTCATTTAATATATTCTTACTCGATGTTTTACCATAACTTCCAGTAATCCCAATCTTAATTAAACGAGATTGTTGGTTTAGAATCATCTTAGCCTTATGAATGTAAAATCGTTTTACTAAACCTTCAAATGGTAAAGTAATAAGAGCCATCACAATAACATATACCCAAATTATTCCAATCATAATTGGTGTAAATAATGAAATCCACATCCAATCCAACATAAACACTAAATATAGAGTAATCAGAACTAACGCTACCATAACGACAATTTGTCGCTTAACACGCGATGTCATATTTAATTTCTTAATATAACTCGTTCTCTGCTCAGCACGAGCAAACTGATAACTTAAGAGTAAAGTTAAGAGTATAACTAAAGTTGAACCGATAGAAGGATAACGATTCGCAATAAACGCAATCGCAATATAAGAAACATAAATCACAACCCATTTTATAGATTTCTTAACATCCAATTGAATATGTTCCAAAAGCCATGGCCAATATCGACGAATTTCATATCGATTCTGTTGAAACATGTGCAAACTTTTTTTAATCGTCGTTGAATATAAGACAATCCACGCAACCACGATTAAGATACGATTAATAAACAGTAAAAAATCATTCATGATTACGATCCTTTTCTAGGAATACATCCACAATCTTATTAAATCGATGGATCTGATTCCAATACGCATAATGACCTTCATTCTCAAATATGACAAGTCCAGCATCTTTCATTTCTTTTTCCATCATTTGACCCATCCATAATGGAGTCGCATCATCTTTGTCTCCCCAAATAAGCAAACATGGAACTTCTACTTTATGCAACGTATCACTCAAATCTTCATTCACAATTCTCACAAAACTATCTCTAAGAACACCACTGATAGCACGATAATCTTCACTTCCAAACGCTTTTTTTAGATCCTCTTCATACATCTTAAATAGAGGAAATTGAACTAATTTCTTGAGTATTTTATAAGTTCTAATTCTAAGCTTAGTGCTTAATTTAAGTTTAGGACGAATCCCAGCTGCACCTGTAAATACTAATTTCTGAATCGGATACTTAAGATTATACTTTAACGCAACACGAGCCCCAAATGAATGCGCAATAATAATTGGTTTCGAAATGTTCAACTCAGTTAAACAAGATTGTAGCCAACTAACATAATCGTCCACTGACCAAGGTGATTTCATTGGTTCACTCTGTCCGAATCCAGGATAATCAATACAAGTTACGCGAAAATATTTTGATAACGCTTGTTGGGTTGGTTCAAACATTCGAGTATCTTGACCCCAACCAACTAAACATAAAACATCTGGGCCATTTCCCATTTGAGTATAATATGTATTGATATCATCTACTTTAATAAAAGTCATAAGGTAGCCAGCTCATCTTTCGTTATTTTTGAATCACTTTTTTCTTTCTCAATAATAAACTGAACACCCATATTCAGATTCTTAATTCGAATAGTATAATGATACGCCGTTAGAACACGCCTTACAATAGCTAAACCTAAGCCAAACTGTCCCCCCGAACCTTTTTCATATGGCTTAAATATTTGTTCAATTCTTTCTTCTGGAATATTAGGACCATCGTTGTATATGATACAATGATCCGCTTTTAAATCGATGGTTATCTCAGATTTCGCATATCTCAAGGCATTATCTAAGATATTCTCTATGACAACTCGCCAAGGCTCTTCACTTCCATAATAACTACAGGAAGTTAAATCTGTTTTTAGTTTAATTTGAGGCTTAATGACTTTTAATGAAAGAAGTACTTTCTCAATCACATCTTTCATTTCAGTCTTATCATTACCCTTATCCTGTTCTATAAGATATCCCATACGATTGAGTAATAGAAGACTATGTACTTTCTTTTCTAATCGATTCGCATGTTCAATAATGACATCAACACTTTTCTCAAGTGTTTCATACGGATAGACTCCATCTTTAATACTTTCACCATACGACTTAATGGTCGCAATCGGTGTTTTTAAATCATGTGATATATTTTGAACCATCTCTTCTTTGAGTTGTTCCTGACGACGAATTTCTTTATTCATCCCAACAATCGCACGAGCTAGTTCACCCACTTCATCGTTACGATCCATCTTAAGTTCTACATTCTCACCCTTACGATATTTATTTATATAGATTTCTATTTGCTTAAGCGAATGAATTAAATAACCTACCCAAATCATTAATAAGAGGAATAATATCCCAACAATAACCAACAAGATATTCACAACCCCATTCACTAACGCAAGCTTGAACTGATCCATATAACTATTTGGCACAAAACTCACGATAAAGTTAGACACATCAATCCGTCGTATCTGATATACAACACTTAAATCTGTTTCAGAACTATCATAACGAACCAAATCACTTGTTTGAACAATTAAATTTTCTCGAAATATACGATCCAATTCAGGATCTAAGGTTGTTTTTGCGTTAGTAATTATTTCCTTTGTATCATCTGTCGCATAAATAATATGAATGACATTGGGATCAACCCCAATAAAGATATCATCTTTATTTAATGAATTCTTAAAGTTATTAATTACTCTTAATTGAGTCCCATCAATACTTGTAAAGAGTTGTTCGCTCACTAATGTATTGATATTCCCAAAGATAAACACCAATAAGAAGAAAATAAAAAAAGCAAGTGAAACCAACACAACACTCATTAACTGTTGCGTAAGAGACATGCCTTTTACAAACTTCTTAAATCGACTCATTTTATCCTAATCGATATCCATATCCATAAATGGTATGAATATTTAAATCCTTCATTTTCTTACGTAAACGACGAAGTGTATCATCCACAACACGATCACTTCCAAAATAATTTGTTTCCCAAACACGCGCTAAAATTTGTCCTCTTGAAAACGCTGTTTGTTTATTTCTTACAAATAACATCAATAAATCAAACTCTTTTGTGGTAAGTTCAATCTCTTGATTATCTTTATAGACTTTACGTTGTTCCACATCGATCTCATAAGAATCTACATGTGTACGATTATCATCCTTATAAACTCTACGAATAATGTTATTTACACGAAGAACTAATTCTTTAGGAGAGAAAGGTTTTGTAATATAATCATCACTACCCTTTTCCAATCCAATAATACGATCAAACTCTTTATCCCGAGCAGACATAAAGATAACAGGCACTGATTTAGATTGTTTACGAATATCTTCGATTAAATCAAATCCACTCTTATTATCCAACATGATATCAAGAATCCATAAATGTACATCATCATCCATGACATGAACTAAAGCCTCTTCATACGTTAAATAAGAACGTACTTCAAAACCTTCTTTTTCAAGATAACTACGGACTAATTCATTTAAATCCTTCTCATCTTCAACGACACAAATGACACGTTTCATTTTAACCTCCTAAAGATTCAAAGTTTGAATCAACTCTACTAAAGGTTCTACACAAGCATGACACTTCTCTAGAGTAGCGGCTTCTACCATGACACGAACAAGTGGTTCAGTCCCAGAAGGACGTACTAGGATTCTTCCTTCTCCGTGTAATTCTTTTTCTAATCGATCAATTTCAGCTTTTAATTCTTGATTCTCCAAAGCTGCTTTCTTGTTATTTACTTTTACATTTTTTAGGACTTGAGGAAATATTTTCACATCATCTCCCAATGCTTTTAAACTTAATTTAGTCGCATGCATAACTTCAATAAGCTTTAAAGCAGTTAATAATCCATCCCCTGTTGTCGCATGTTTCTTAAAGATGATATGTCCAGATTGTTCACCACCTAAGACTAAATCCTTACTTAACATACGTTCATATACATATTTATCTCCAACCTGAGTTTGTTCAGAATGTATACCAACGTTTTGTAATGCTTTATACAATCCTAAATTTGCCATGACAGTTGTCACGACACTATTATCTTTTAGTTCATTCTTAGACTTTAAGTAAGTAGCGCAGATGTAAATCGTCTTATCTCCATCCACTAAATCACCTGTATGGTCTACCGCAATTAATCGATCCGCATCACCATCAAACGCAAGTCCAATATCACACATATGTTCACGCATATACGCTTGTAAAGACTCTGGATGTGTTGATCCACAATTCGCATTAATATTTAAACCATCTGGTTGATTATGCATCACAAAACAATCCGCATTAAGTTCAGTTAATACATCCAGTGCAGTCACACTCGCAGAACCGTTTGACGCATCAATCGCAATACGCATACCAGATAAATCCATATCGAAACAATCCACTAAATTCTTCTTGTAATGATCTAAACCAATAGTGTAATTAAAGACTCGTCCGATTTCATTGGACTGAGCATAAGGAACTTCTTGTCCATCAATAACAGCCTCAATCTTTGATTCAAGCTCATCATCAATTTTCACACCATGCGTATTAAATACTTTTATACCATTGTCATAATAAGGATTATGACTTGCGGAAATCATAACACCACACGCGAAATCCTCATGCGTTGTAATATAAGCAATCGCTGGAGTCGGCACAACACCCATATCAAAGGCATCAACACCACTTGCACATAATCCTGCACAAACGGCTTGTTTTAACATACTACTGGATAGACGTGTATCCATCCCCACTACAATTTTTTGATTTTTAAACAAATAACCTAAAGCACGACCAATCTTAAACGCAATTTCTGCTGTTAATTCAACATTCGCTTTTCCACGAATCCCATCTGTCCCAAAATACTTCCCCATTTATTTCACCACATTGATCCTTATTGTTTGTTTAACTAGGCTTGCCTTTACAAGCGGTTTATATGATCTAAGTAAGAGTGTTACATCTTGTTCACCTACTTCAAGTTTAGACATATCGAAGTAAACATAGAAATCATCACTCGTCACATTATCAATATTTGTTTGAGTTCCAAACAAATCAATACCTGTTACAGTATCTTCTGGATTAATAAGTGTAAAGCGGTATCCATTCACATTATTTACAAACTGAATAAATACACCTTCAACTCGTCCACTTACTCCATCCCCTAATGTAATCTGCATATTAACACGGCTTACACTCGTCTTCTTAACACCTGTTGGAAGAGGAATATCCGCTACTAAGCTCGTATCAGCTGTGAGCGTAGTCGCATCAATAGGAACCTGTATGGTATCTATACTTTGTAACACTGAATCTTTACCAAATATTGTAATCGTTTGTTGGTCAAGTGTAATACTTTCAATAGCTTTACCATTTGGAATATCCCCATTAGGCACAATTTCAATACCAACTGTCTTATTCGGTGATGTAACTCCAACACTTACTTGTACAGATGAAGGAATAATATCGACATCCATCTTATTACCATCTTGATCATACGCTACTATTGGAGCTTCTTGAGTAAAATCAGCGGTAACACCACTCGCATCAATTAATGCCTTTACAATCCCAATTTTATATAAGGTATCTTGAGATGCTCGAATGATAATCTCTTGATCCGCAAACGTTGGTTCAGATAATACAAATTCTTGATTCATTTTATCCGTATTGATATAGTCATATTCCAAGTTAAAATGTTGAGACACTTTTTTCTTAATTGTCACAACCGCTGTCGACTGAGATAACGCTACTTCAACACGCGTCGAAAAATCCTTGGGAGTTAATTTAACCTCATGCGTCCCCTCAATTAATCCAGTTAAATCTGCCACAACTGAATATACTTTTTGAGTACGAATTAAAGTAATATCAGACATATCCCCAATGACATACGCTTTTACTTCAGTAGGCAAACCAGACACTTCATAGACTTCATCATTAGATATAACTGTTACAGGAATACTATCAATTGTTACACCTGATGTTATCGGTGTTTCAAAGATAATTTCGCCAATATTAAAGTTAATTGCGACATATAACACGACTGCTAAGATTAAACTAACAATCTTACCAGAATTAGGACTAAATAGTAATCGATCAATCCAAGTACTAAAGAAACGAACAACACGCATCACGATAAATTCAATTGAATTATACGTCTTAAAGACTTTCGAGCTCTGCTCCGCAATCTTCTTCGCAAGCTCTAACTTATCGGTTCCAGGTTCAATGGGCTTTTTATTCTGACTCATTCTTGCTCACCTCCCTTAGATTCATCTTCTTCATCTAATAATGTATCATCGGATACACTGTACTCTAACTTAACATGTGGTGTTTGCTTAATACTGGTTTCATGAACCTCTTCTTTAACTTCAAGAGGATCACTAATCACTACTTCTTCCACAATTTCATCCAATCTCTCTTCAACTTTTTCTTCAACTTTTTTCTTTGAACTTCTTTTTCGTTTAAATAATGTTGGTTTCTCTGTTTCGAGTGATTTCTTAACCACATCTAAAACATCATCCATAACTTCTTCATTATTCTCTTCAAACAATTGAGATTGAACAGGCTTTAATTCTTCTTTAATTTCTTCTATTTTTGGTAAATCTTTCTTCTTCTTATTAAAGAAACCTTTAAAATCAAACTTTAAACGATCAGTAGGTTTGATTTCAGGCGCATTATTTTTTGTTTTAAATGTAATTGGCTTTGGAATTTGAACATCTTCTTTTTGAACAACCCCAATCGCTTTATTTGGATCTGTATGGAAAACTTCCTCTTCATCCTGTAGAATGACTTGTTCCAAGTAAGCTCTTAAACTCTGTTGGTTCATTGTAAGTAATTTGCCCTCTTCCGCAATGGAAATACGACCTGTTTTTTCAGACACAACAATCGTAATTGAATCAGTAATTTCACTGATTCCAATCGCAGCACGATGACGAGCCCCATAACGACTTGGAACTTCTAGATTAGTGGGTGGGAAATACGCACTTGCACATGCAATGCGATCCCCCTGAATAATAACTGCCCCATCATGTAAAGGTGTAGAAGGCATAAAAATAGTTTGAAGTAAATCAGCCGTCACGATTGAATTCATACTCGTACCCGTCTTGATAAAATCACTTAATGAGTGACCCTGTTCAAGCGTAATAAGAGCTCCAACCTTTCCAGTTGAACACGCCATAGTCGCATTAACAAGTTCATCAACTAAGCGTAATCGTTCATTAACCGATAATGTATTTAATCGAGAGAAAACACTACTTTTTCCTAATTTCTCAAGTAAAGATCGAATTTCTGGCTGGAATATTATGATTATAGCTAAGAATCCATAGGTTACCAATACACCAGCTAACCAGTCTACTGCCTTGAATCCAAAGAAGTTCGCAATCGCACGTATAATAAGAATAAGGATGATTCCCTTAAAAATTTGTGCAGTTCTTGAGTTATTTCGAACGATCTTAATTGTATAATAGAGTAATACCCATAAAATAAGGATATCGAAGAACATCCGAAACATTTGGATGATTGTTTGTTGGGTCGTATAATTAAGCATGAACAGACCTCCTCAGCGAAATTATTATAACACAATTATGTGATAGATATACCCTGATGGAAAGATTAAGCTGAGGCTTTAGAAAGGTAATTTATGAGAATTCATGAAGTTATAAATGGAAAAGAAATCACAATAATTGGGACAGCCCATATATCCAGTGAAAGTGTAGAAGAAGTTAAACAAGCATTACTTGAGATTCAACCAGATACGGTCGCAATTGAACTCGATGATGAACGTTATAAATCCATGACTGAGACAAAGAATTGGCAAGATATGGATATTGTCAATATCATCAAGAAAAAGAAAGTTGGATTTCTTGTTGCACAAATGATTTTATCTTCTTATCAACGAAAGATTGCACAGAATTTAAAACTCAATGTCGGTGAAGAGATGAGTACAGCGATTCAATACAGTAAAGAGAATCATACAAAATTACTCATGATTGATCGCAATATCCAAACAACTCTTTTAAGAATATGGCATAACTTAGGTTGGTTTGAAAAAGTTAAAATGTTAACAGAACTTCTAAGTTCTATGTTTGAGAATGATGTTAAGGAAGAAGATATCGAAGCCCTTAAACAAGGGGATATGTTACAATCTGCCTTATCAGAAATTAGTAAACAATTTCCACAAATCGCTGAGACATTGATATTTGAACGTGATCGTATTATGGCCTATAAACTGAGTCATGCTCATGGAAACAAAATTGTGGCAATCGTAGGTGCAGCTCATCTTCCTGGTATACAAAAGAACTTATCGAATACAAGCTCAATTTCAGATTTGATGATTGTCCCAAAGAAAAAAGATGGGAATCTAACTGCTTGGATATTCCCAATCTTCATTGTAGGTTTAATTGCCTTAAGCATTATAAACTCTCCAGGATTAGCCTTCGATACAATCTTACGATTTATTCTCATTAACGGTAGTTTAGCCGCTTTAGGAACACTCATTGCGCTTGGACATCCACTTAGTATTTTAACCGCATTTGTGATGGCACCGATTGGTGTATTAAGTCCATTTCTTGCGACTGGTTGGTTTGCTGGTCTTATGGAAGCTTGGATCCATAAACCAAAAGTGGAAGACTTTATGAATCTACAAGATGATGTATTACACATCAAAGGTTACTGGACCAATCGTGTTGCCCGTATTTTACTTGTTGTATTACTAGCGAATCTCTTTGCGAGTTTAGGATCTATAGTATATTCAATTGATTTAATAAAGAATCTATTCAATTAAGGAGCACTTATGTCAATGATGTTAGTAGGTATTGTAGGAGTTGTATTAATCATATTTGTGATTGTAATCATTGTGGCTGTATCTAGCCCTAAATAATAAGGAGGTTCTATGGCATTTTCCCTCAGTTTTATACTACTCATTGGTTTAGCCGTATTTACCATCGCATTAATTCTTGTAATGATTTTAGTACTAAACCAAAATAAGTCAAAGTAAAAGATAGGATAACCTATCTTCTATTTTTGATTTGCACTACGATAAATTGCCTTAATATCATCTCTTGTAAGTGGTTTGAAGAAACCTAAAGTTTGACTATCACGTGCCACAAAGATCTTTTCAGTCATTTCATGAATGACTTCCTCATCGATTGGAAGTGACACCGTATTCGTATCTAATCCAAGTGATTGGTAGAATAACTCCAAACGACGAATGCCTTCTAAAGCGATAAGTTCAGGATAACGTGCATCCAGTTGTACATCAAATACACGTTGTGCAAATTGCACAAACTTATACAATCCTTCTTTATACACATGACGCATCCACCAAGGAATAATCATCGCAAGACCTGCTCCATGCGCTATATCAAATTTAGCAGACAATTCATGTTCAATAGAATGACTTGCCCAATCTCCCACTCTTCCTACACTAAATAAACCATTGTGTGCTAGTGTACCACAGAATGCGATTTCAGCACGCGCATTGTAATCCGTTGGATTTTCTAAAACAGGTAATGCATTCGCAATAATTGATTTTAAGTTTGCCTCAATTAAACGATCGGTTAAATCATTATGTTCGACTTGTGTAAAGTAACGTTCAATTAAATGCGCACTCATATCGACAATACCACACGCTGTTTGAAACTTAGGTAATGAATAATGGAGTTCAGGATTAATAATCGCAAACTTAGGAATAAATAAAGGAGAGCCTAAACCACGCTTAATTAATGTTTCATCATGCGTAATAACCGTACTTGTTGATGATTCACTACCTGCCGCAGGAATCGTTAAGACAACACCTAATGGGAGTATTTGTTTGATTGCTTTGCCATATAGATAATAATCCCAAACATCCTCTTCAATAAGCGCTCCAAACGCAATTGCCTTAGCACTATCGATAACACTACCACCACCCACAGCTAAAATTGCTTGGATGTTTTCTTTCTTACAAAGCTCAATACCCTCTTTTACAAGAGAATAACGTGGATTAGGTTTTACCCCACCTAATTCAAATACAGTAATTCCTTCCTTTTGAAGAGAATCAATCACGCGATCCAATAGTCCAGAAGCCTTAGCACTATGACCTCCAAAGTGAACTAATACTCGAGTTCCATACTCTTTAATAAGCGAGCCCGCTTTTAGTTCAGTATCCTTACCAAACACAATACGAGCAGGATTATAAAAAGTAAAATTATTCATTATTTTACCTCCCATAAGTTAAATGGATAAACACCATTTTCTTTAAATTGTTTGAACTGACTCACAACATATGGCTTATCTTCTTGATACGTTACCCCAAACCATGTATTTTCAGAAGACAAAACATGTAAGGTATATAATCCTTTATTCAATGTTTCCCCAATCATGGTAGGAATAACATGTTCACACTTCATTGGATTTCCATCTAAATCACGATGTAAGAATTCTAAGAACTGTTTTTCAGCTAATTCAAAAATCTTAGGTGTAAATCCCCAGAAATTCATCGAAACTAAGCTTTCATACGGTAATACTTCCCATTTTTCATCCTTAGTTAAATATACGATTTGATCTCCATCACGTTTAATCTTCGCAATTTCAACGACATCTTTTAACTTTCCATCTTCAATTTGACACACACCACGTGATACAGTTCCTGAATCTGATAGTGTATTACGTAAACGATATCCCACCATTGAATAGTTTTGATCATCAATGGATTGAGTTAAATAGTTATACATACTTGTAAATGCATCTTTACCATAGTAATCATCCGCATTACAAATCATAAACGGTTCTTTAACTTGATGTCGACATGCAAGTAACGCATGTGTTGTCCCCCAAGGTTTCTCACGACCCTCTGGACATTTAAACCCTTCAGGTAAATCATCTTTATCTTGGAACACATATTCCACTTCCACAAACGGACGAATGTGTTTAACCAATGATTCTTCAAATGCAGATTCATGTTCCTTACGAATGATTAGGTAAACCTTCTTAAAGCCAGCTTTAATCGCATCATAAATCGTAAAGTCAATGATACTCTCCCCATTATTACCGACTGTATCAATTTGTTTTAAACCACCATAACGGCTACCCATTCCTGCCGCTAATATAACTAAACTCACATTATTCATTTTTTAATTCCTCGCTGTTTCAATTATATCGTTTTTAGTGCTTTGCCTCAAGGTATGAAGCGCTTTCTTATTTATTCTAAAGCTTGTATTTCTATTTTAAATGGTGTTACTCAGTAGATAAGGACTTAAATTTGGACAGATCGAAATTGAATCATCTATAAGTCTGAAAGTAACGGTATAATTAGCCATACTAAGAGGACACTTATGCAAGATACATCGATTCTAAACTTATTTAATCAATTAACAGACTTCCAAAAAGAACGACTTAACCGAGAAATACGTGGGTATATTCAATTTAATGAATTTGTCGAATCCTCGCATTATGCGTTCTGTCCCGTCTGTGGAATCCAAGAACCTAAAATCATTAAACGTGGATTTCTTAATGGGAAACAACGGGTTCAATGTTTAAGTTGTAGGCATAAGTTTGTGCAAACAAAGGGTAAACTACGCTATAACTCACACAAAACAGAAGAACAGTGGTCCATTTTAATCCTAGATACCCTCAATGCCATTCCCCTTGAACAAACCGCTGCTACACTGGATTGTGCAGTCGATACCGTCTTCCACATGCGTCATAAATTCCTATTATTCCTTGAACAACTCCTCTATGAGCAGCCTCTTTCGTTAGAGGGTCTCATTGAAATCGATGAAACGTACATCAATGATGGGTATAAAGGGATTAAGCGCACATCGGGTCGTAAAGCTCGTAAACATGGCGAACGAGCGCATAAACGCGGATTATCGAATGAAAAACTCTGTATTTTCATGGGAACCAATCGTTTAGGTCATGAACTCGTACAATGTGTCAATCGTGCTAAACCGACATCCAATGAAGTGATTAAAGTATTTGGTTCCGTCATTCAGAAACAATCGATTCTAATCAATGATGGACTCTTCTCTAACTTTGAACTCATTAAACAAAACCAATTAACGAGCGTTGTCGTATCCGATCATCATGAGTTTACGTCTACCATTCATTTGAATACGGTTAATAATATGCACTCAGGGTTTAAACGACTCTATCGGCATTACCGTGGGGTTTCGACCAAATATCTCAGTCGTTATCTCGCGCTCTATATCTTCATGCGTCGTTTTATGGGAATGGATAATCAAGAAAAGCTTATGGTATTTCTAGCGAAAGCTAAGGAATCGTTGGGATCCTTCACTAATCACATGGTGAAATCTCAAAATCTACTCATAATATAAAGGGGTTAAAAAATCAAGTCCTTATCTACTGAGTAACACCATAATAATTATAAAAACCACTGCCAAACCACGTTACAAATCCAACTATTATCGATATACTTTTACTTTTATCTTTTTCGATTTCATAAGTAGAATATTCTTGAGCTTCATCGATACTTTTTTTAATTTCAGTTTTTTCAACCTTATTACTAGAAGTGTTATAGAAATTATCCAATACTAATACAAAGTTTTTTTGTCTTATTTCAAAGTATGCTTCTTTTCCTG
>JAJZTY010000065.1 GCA_021847325.1 Bacillota bacterium | reverse complement strand
GAAACGTCATATGGGATGGACGAATCCCTTGAGCTAACCACATGAATCGAATATCGCATCGACAGACGGCTTCCATGTCTCTTAAACTCGTAATTTGATTCATATAAGCGAAGAGGACCAATTTAAGCAAAGTGAGATCTTCATAATCATGGCGTCCCTTACCGTTGGGTTTGAGATATGCCTTTAAATTTACTCCTTCTAAAATCTCACAAAAACTACGGACAGGATCATTCTTTTCAATTAAAACACCACAATCCAGTGGTAAAATCAGTTGTTTTGCGCTATAATCTGTACTGTCCAGGTACGGATTTAGCGCATGGTTAATAGTTATATTTTCCATACCTAAATTATACTAGAAAAGGTCCAAGCGTTTGCCTGGACCTTTTCATTTGTCTTCTATTCAAAGCTGTTTATTCGTTACAGCCTCTTTATGTGTGCTTCAGGTTCATGAAAGAATTGTTTTAATGACTCTCGTGTAAAGACTTCTGTATGGCCATGTATGGCATATTCGAAATCAAAGGTAAACAACTCCCTACTAAGATTATCAAAGTTCTGTTTTGTATAATGCGGTTCTCCATGATGATAATCAGGCGATATGATATCCCCTAAGAAAAGTACTTTCTCTTCAGGTACAAATATCACAACACTGTCATTCGCATGATCATTGTTTATTCGTTTGATTACACATGTAATATTACCAAGATCCATTGTAAGTTGATTATCAAATAGAATATCACCTTTACGTATTCTTATATCTAATGGATTGGCGTATTCAATACGTATATTCAAGTCACAGAACTCAATATCTTCTCCTGTAACTAAACGATGTTTCATGGACGCATCATCCCATTTCCAATGACTCATTTCAATTAACTTATTCTGGGTTAAGTTTGAACAAATCGCAGGGATAGATGAACCTGATAGTCCAAATATATGATCCCAATGCCAATGAGTTAATAAAATATAATCAGGTTCTTTTAAATTCAATAAATGACAATCATTTATAAATGATTTGAAATGTGCAGGTGAATTACCAGCATCAATCATAATATTAAACGTATCGCCTTTTATATAACCTAATCGAGGACGATCATTGTTTGAATCGAAGTCTGAGATATAAATATGAGGTGTAATTTGAGTTAACATAGTTAAATTATAATACAAAAACATACGGAACCTCAGACAAACAATCATAATTAAATGCATAAAGAATTCTATAACTTCTTATTATGATATAATAAAAATACATAAGAATAGGAAGAGGTATCGTTTGAATATTTTTACACAGAAACTTAAAGAAGTTTTTTTGTCTATTTGTCCAGTTTTTACTGTGGTCATATTAACTCACATCTTTATTTATCCATTAACAACTCATTTGATTGTTCGTTTCATCTTGAGTTCTTTAATATTAATAATTGGATTAACACTATTTTTAATCGGAGTTGATTTAGGGATTAGTCCAATGGGACAAATGTTAGGCCCGTTAATATCAAGATCGAACAAACACCGCTATATTATTCTTTTTGGGTTTATTATAGGTTTTCTTATATCTTTTGCGGAACCAGCATTACTCATAATGTCTCAACAAGTTGAACAACTAAGTGGAGGAATTTTAAGCTCTACTCTTTTATTAATCGTTGTTTCGATTGGGATTGGTTCTATGGTTGTGGTTGGTTTATTTAGATTACTCTATAACTTACCGTTATATATTATATTGATTATTTCCTATGGAATTATTTTCTTATTATCATTAAATACATCATTTGATATGTTGGCAATTGCGTTTGATTCATCTGGTGTGACAACGGGTATATTAGCAGTACCCTTTCTATTATCTTTATCTTTAGGGATTACCTCGATTAAAAAGGATAGTAAATCGTCCGAGAAGGACAGTTTTGGTTTGATTTCAATCGCTTCTGCTGGCGCAATAATAATGGTTCTAGTCCTTAATAAAGTTTTTCAACCCAATTTAACATCGGCATCAATAAGTTACTTAAATTATGACTCGATAAGTATACTAAATACATTTGTGTTACAGATTCCAAATTCGATTCGTGAGACACTGCTTTCTATGTCACCATTAATTGTAATGGGAATTATCGTAAGTATCTTTAATCGTCATAAAATATCTAAGCGAAGTCATATTCGTATGGCGACGGGCTTTGTATATTCTGTTATGGGTTTGTTTCTCTTTCTTGTTTCAATTAATTCTAGTTATATTGAGGTGGGGAATACTATTGGGAATCATTTAATTAATGAGTTATCTTTTATGAGCCTTGTATTATTTGGGTTTCTTATTGGAGTTGTAACTATTTTAGCAGAACCTGCAGTTTATGTATTAACAACTCAAATTGAAACGGTTACATCAGGTTACATTAAGAGAAGATCAGTGATAATCGCTTTAACTATCGGTGTAGGATCTGCGATTGCATTCTCTGTATTACGTGTTTTAATTCCAGCTGTACAGTTATGGCATTTCTTATTGCCTGGTTATGGTCTTGCGTTAGGATTAATGTTTATAACACCTAAATTATTTGTTGGTATAGCATTTGATGCTGGTGGAGTCGCGACTGGTCCTATGATTTCTACATTTATTCTGTCATTTATTCACGGTTTGGCAGATGCCATGCCGAGTGCAGATGTTTTAATTGATGGATTTGGAATGGTGTCTTTAGTAGCACTTATGCCAATTATTACGATTGAATTATTAGGCTTAATATTTAAATTCAAGTCTGTTAAGAGAGGTGGATCACATGATTAAACTAGTTTTAAACTATATTATTGTCAATCAAGGTAATGCAAGTAAAGTACTTAGCTATGCAAAGAGTTTAGGGTTAAAAGGTGGAACAATTCTATTAGCTCATGGAACAATCAATAATTCAATATTAAAAATATTGAATCTTAATGAGAATAAAAAAGATGTATTAATGATTGCGGAAATAATTGATGGAAGTAAAAGTAAATTAAAAGAAATTGCGGATTACTTCCATTTTGAAAAACCTAATTACGGAATGGGATTTAATATTTGCATTAATCAAATGGCTAAAAAAGAAATGTGCTATTCAGAAGGAGATGTAAAAATGAACAAATATGAGTTAATTTATGTGATTGTAAATAAAGGTTTTGGTGAAGATGTTGTAGATGCGGCACAAAAAGCAGGGTCTAGTGGTGCTACTATCATCAATGCACGTGGCTCAAGTGTGCATGAGACTTCGAAAATTTTCTCTATTGAAATAGAGCCTGAAAAAGAAATCGTGTTAATGATTGTAAAATCTGAAATGAAGGATCAGATATGTCAAGCAATCATTAAAGATACAAAAATCACTGATCCAGGTAAAGGCGTACTATTTACTCAATCGATTAATGAAGTTTATGGATTATATCAAGATAATCTATAACATTTAAACATTAATGTGATATTGTAGAAGTATAAAACAATGAAAATAAAAAATCTTACAATTGTTGCGATCATCCTATCTTTTTTAATTATACTTACGTCAATCTATGTCAATTTTGACTTGGTTGTGAATGTACGTTTTTATGTGGACAAAAATAATGTATTAGTTGAACAAATAAATGAAGATAATCTCAAACTACAGATTCCTGTTCAAAAACTAAAAGATATTAATGAGTATTCTAGGACTTCTGTATCGATTGCGATAATAAAAGATAATGCGATGGATTTAATTGATTCCATGCAAAGTGTTTCCCTTGAATTAAAAAACAACTTAGCTACTATGAATGATATCAGTTTAAAACGCCACAACGCAGCAGTCCAAACGATATCGTCTAAACTTCTACAATTACAAATAAACTTAGATCAAGTACAGTTTGTCATGAATCAGAATATGTTGTTAAATGAAATGCTTAATACAAGTGATGAAAATCTAATGCTAATTTCAGAGTTAATTGATGAAATTGATCAAGATTATGATGATTTAAACTTGGTTATACTAAATGATTTGACAATCGTTTTAAATACGATGTTTATCTTGCTTATGATTGTCGTTGCGTCTTTGTTTTTTGGTTTAATTCGTTTCGTATACTTCCAAATTCCTTATATTGTTAAAGGATTAAATATGTTAGGAGATAAACAGTATCATAATGAAACGCTTAAAATCCCGACCCCGATTTTTGTAGAAGAGAAAGAGATTCATAACTATATAGATACTGTATTTGAAGAGAATCGTTTTATTGAAGATATTAAAGAAGTGCTATTAAAAGTTTATGTCGTAGAAGATGCGGTAGATGCTTTATTTAATTTATTAAAAGAACGAATGGGTATAGATCGAGTCGGTCTTGCGTTTGTTGATTATAATCGTGAAATGATAGTTGCGGAATATGGTGTAATTGTCGATCGTGTTATTAAATTAGGTCCAGGATTTGAAGTGCCTTTTGTTAGGACATCCTTATATGATTTAATCGAATCAAGAAAACCAATGATTAATAATGATTTAGAAGAAGAATTTAAAAAAAGACCAAAAAGCTCATCTCTTTATTTACTAGCTCAAGAAGAAATAAAATCAAACTTAATATTGCCACTTACAATGGGGAATGCTGTATTTGGATTTTTATTCTTAAGCTCGAGAGAAAAGGATTTCTTTAATCTTAATCACTTACATTTAGCTGAAAAAATAGTTTATGAAATCAAAGGTTTACTCAATCGAACTTATTTTACAAAGGTTGTATTTAGTAAAATAACGAGTGGATTCTCTGAATTAGTTGAAAAGAAAGATAATGAAACGGGTGAACATATCCTACGTATGGTGAATTACTCGACCTTACTAGCGTATAAATTAATCGAAAAGAATCATCCAGATTATCAAATTCAAGAAAGAATGGTACTTGAAATTGAACGTAATGCGGCCGTTCATGATATTGGTAAAGTGGGTATCCCGGATTCCATATTAAAGAAACCAGGAAAACTAACTGATGAAGAGTGGGAAATTATGAGAACTCATCCAATCATTGGAGGGGATATCTTTAAGAGTATTCGTGAAGGATTAAAAGCCTTTGATCCTGAACTCTATAAAGTATCTGAAGATATTACACGTTATCATCATGAAAAATGGAATGGAGAAGGATATCCACATGGTCTAAAAGGTCATGAAATTCCATTGGTCGCAAGGATTGTAGCGGTTGCGGATGTATTTGATGCGATTTCGAGTAAACGTATTTATAAAGAAGCGTTTGAAGTTGAAGAATCATTTCAAATTCTAAAAAATATGAGTGGAGTAAACTTGGATCCATACTTGGTTGAAATATTTATAGAGAATAAGAGTGAAGTATTAAAGATTTATGAAAAGTATAAATAAATATCAATTAAATATTGATATTTTTTATTGACAAACATAATTAGGTAATATATTATCTAAATAGGTAATGTATTACCTTTAGGAGGAATATGAGTAAGTTAGATCAAATCCCAAATCAACAATTCATCTTTGGTAGTTTATTTGTACTTGCAAATCGAGTTGATACACTACTTGAAAGATCGCTACAGAAATTCAATATAAGCTCTAAACAATGGTTTTTATCCATATGTGTGGCGTCCTTATTTGATCATGATCCTTCACTTAAAGAATTAGCAAAAGAAAGTGGATCTTCACATCAAAATGTTAAGCAAGTCGCATTAAAACTACAAGATAAAAATCTATTACATCTTTATAAGGATCCTAAAGATGCACGAACAACTCGAGTCAAATTAAGTGAATATAGTGTTGAATTTTGGAATAAGACTGATCAAGATTCATCAGAATTTATGAATCAGTTATACAAAGATATTACACAAGAAGAATTAGAGTCAGTTAGAAATGTATTTAATAAGTTAAGTAAAAATCTTAGTGAAATGGAGAAATAAATGAAAAAGATTATTAAAATTAGTTTAAGTATTTTAGGGGTAATTGTATTAGGAATATCGATAATGATGTTTATATTAATGAATGGTATGGATAAAGCCCAAGCATTAGAGTTAAATCAAATCGATTTGTCACAAATAGAAGATGGAAAGTATGTAGGATCATTTGAAACAACTCGATGGACAAATACGGTTGAAGTCACGATCAAGGAACATAAAATTGCAGAAATAAAATTAACAGATGATGTCATGTTTGTACTTGAAGGATTAAGTGATCGATTGTTTAAAAAGGTTATCGATAATCAGTCTTTGGAAGTTGATATTGAAACGGGGTCTACTATTACATCTAAAGCTTATTTAAAAGCAATTGAAAATGCGTTAGGAGAAGGAAAATGAAAACACTTATAATTTATGCAAGTACGTATGGATATACAGAAGAAATGGTGAATAAAATGGTTGTTGAATCAAATCATAATTTTGATTCTATTAACATCTTAAAAAATAAGAATATTGATTTAAGTAAATATGAAAATATTGTGATTGGTAGTTGTATTTATGTTGGGCAAATTAATAAAGAACTAAAGAAATTTATGATGATTTATCATGATGCATTAATCAAAAAAAATATTGGGTTATTCCTTGCATGTGCATTTGAGGATCAATTTAATACACATTTAACAAATAACTTTTCTCAAGATATTATTGATCACTCTAAGATACTAGTAAATTTAGGGGGTAAACTACAAAAAGAAAAACTTAATTTTGCGCATAAAGTATTAGTAAATATGATTGAGAAGACAAAAGAAGGTAAAAAACCTGTAAAAACGTTTGAAAATCGGACTTTAGATATCGTTAATCAATTTTATAGAGCGTAATTGCTCTATTTTTTTCGATTGTGTTGTTTTATATAAAATTATGTGAAAAATCACATTGACTTTAATGAGTTTTTTAATTATACTCTAAAAGTATTCACAATTAACCAGCAATATAATGCCTCTAATATGGTGAGGCAGTCTCTACCGGGTCACCCTAAATGAACCGACTACTGTGGTTGAAGCGATCAATCTAATCTAAAAAAGATTGAGTCGGTTTCTCCCGACTTTTTTTGTTGTTGTGTAATTGAATACAGAAAGAAAAAGGAGAAATGAATGGAAAAGTTTTTTAAATTAAAACAGTATGGTACAAATGTTCGTACTGAAATCATCGCTGGTTTTACTACATTCTTTACTATGGCTTACATCTTAATTGTTAACCCAAGTATCTTAAGTAATACTGGTCTTGATAAGGGGGCTGTATTCTTGGCTACCGTATTTGCGTCCGCAATCGGTACATTAGTTATGGGTTTATTTGCGAATGTTCCTTATGCTTTAGCTCCAGGTATGGGTCTTAATGCATTCTTTACCTTCGTAGTTGTATTTGGTCTAGGATTTACTCCTTATGAAGCATTAGGAATGGTATTCGTTTGTGGTGTTATCAACGTACTTATTACAGTAACTCGTATTCGTAAACACATTGTTAAATCAATTCCTTTATCACTTCAACATGCAATCGGTGGTGGTATTGGATTATTCATCGCTTTCATTGGTTTAAATGATGCGAAAATGTTATTATTAGCTCCATTCTCAGAATTTGGAACGGGTTATACTGAATTATTAGCATTCAAACAACCTCATCAAGTTCTATTCATTATTGGTCTTGTATTAGCAATCGTCTTACTTGTTAAAAAAGTTAAAGGTGCAATGTTAATCACGATCGTTCTTACTACAGTTATTGGTATTCCTCTAGGTGTTGTAAATCTATCTGCTGCAAGTGTTGATATGGGTGCTGTTGGCGCTGCATTCACAGCTTTAGCTGGTATCTTTGGTAAAGGAGTAACTGAAGGTATTCCTTCACTCTTCGCTGATCCATCACGTTTACCTGTCGTATTAACAACAATCTTTGCGTTCAGTTTATCCGATACATTTGATACAATCGGTACATTCATTGGGACTGGTCGTCGTTCTGGTATCTTCTCAGAAGAAGATGAAAAAGCACTTGAAAACGGTAAAGGTTTCTCAAGCCGTATGGATAAAGCGTTATTCGCTGACTCTATCGCTACTTCTGTTGGTGCATTCTTAGGAACTTCCAACACAACAACCTATATTGAATCTGCGGCTGGTATTGAAGAAGGTGGACGTACTGGTTTAACCGCTGTTACAGTTGCGGTATTGTTCTTAGTTTCTATCTTCGCTGCTCCATTTGTTGGTTTAGTTCCAGCTTCTGCTACAGGTCCTATCCTTGTTATCGTTGGTATTTTAATGGCTAGTTCATTTGCTGATATTAATTGGTCTGATTTCTCTGAAGCAGTTCCTGCGTTCTTCGCTGCTGCATTCATGGCTTTCACTTATAATATTTCAACTGGTATTGGTTTTGCGTTTATTGCTTATGCTTTAATCAAAGTTGTTACTGGTAAATCAAAAGAAATTCATCCAATTTTGGGTGTTGCTGCTTTATTGTTCTTATTGAACTTCGTATTAGCTGCACTTTAATCGTAGTTAGGGACCTTCGGGTCCCTTTTTTTATTTATCATGATAAAATAATGTTTAGGAGATATTATGAATCAAACAATCAATACAATATTAAAACATTCATCCGTTAGATCTTATACTAACCAAGCTGTTTCTGATGAAATCGTAGAAACACTCATCCGTTGTGCACAAGCTTCATCTTCTTCTCATTTTATTCAAGCCTATTCTATAGTTCAAATAAAAGACCAAACCATTCGATCTAAAATAGCACAATTATTAGACAATCCAAAACACATATTAGAAGCTCCACTTTATTTTGTGTTTGTCGCAGATTTATCACGACATAAACGTATTTCTGATTATCATAATTCTGATATGGCATCACTGGAAAGTGAAGCATTACTAATTGCCACAGTAGACGCATCAATCGCAGCTCAAAACATGTTTGTAGCTGCAGAATCTCTTGGTTTAGGGGGAGTTTATACAGGTGTGTTAAGGAATGTTCCAAATGATATATCTGAATTACTAAATCTACCTGAATACTCTTTTGCCTTATTTGGTTTATGTTTTGGGTATCCAAGTAAAGTGAATGAAGTAAAACCAAGATTACCGATTAAAGAAATTTTGCATATCGATTCCTATGATTCTACTAATTCATTGCTTAATTTACAAGAGTATAACGAAGTGATGAAAGAATACTATTCTAAACGTTCAAGTAACAGTAAGAATGAAATTTGGACTGAACAGATTGCGAATTATTTCAGTAAGACGTTAAGACCACATATGAATTCATTTTTGAAATCAATTGGTTTTAAACTATAAAAGGAGGATTTGATGAAAACATTAACGGATGTGTATACGCTTTATAATGGTGTAAAGATTCCAAAAGTAGGGTATGGGACATGGCAAATTTCTAATTCAGAAGCTTACCAATGTACACTGGATGCTATTTCAATTGGTTATCGTCATATTGATACGGCTAAAGCATATCGTAATGAAAAAGCTGTTGGTAAAGCAATCAAAGATTCTGGATTAAAACGTGAAGATATTTTTGTCACCAGTAAGTTGCCTGCTCAAACAAAAGGGTTTCAAGAAACACTTCAAGCCTTTAGCGAAACAATGAATGACTTAGGATTAGATTATCTTGATTTATACTTGATACATGCACCATGGCCATGGGATGAAATAGGAAAAGATTGTACAGAAGGAAATATCCAGTCTTGGAAGGCTATGGAACAATTATTTAAAGAAGGAAAGATTAAGTCAATAGGTGTATCTAACTTCTCACCAAAGGATATTCAGGCTCTATTAGATACCTGTGAGATTGTTCCTATGGTAAATCAGATTCGATATTTTATTGGTAATACACAAAAGGATACAGTTGATTTCTGTAAGAAACATAATATTCTTATAGAGGCTTATTCACCTCTTGCGACAGGTAAAATATTCAATAATCACAAAGTTCAAAAAGTAGCTGATAAACTTGGTGTTAGTATTGCGCAATTAAGTATCCGATATTGTATCGATCGTAACACTCTTCCACTCCCGAAGACAACACATAAAGGAAGAATGGAAGAAAACGCAAAATTAGATTTTATTATTCCAAAAGAAGACTTAGATTTCCTAGATACATTATAAAAAGGGCATTGTTAGTACTCGATTAACTTAAACTAATGAAAGTCACTACAAAAGTGACTTTTAGTTTGCGGTTAATAAACTTTTAGGAAAAGTCGAACTTATTTTGGTAAGTAAAAAATACAAATAATCAGGTCAAATTGATGAGAAAGATGAAATTTTTGAAATACAAGCGCTTACATTTTAAAACACTGATAATAATGCTTTTGTGATATAAGTCACTATGGTAGAATACTTATGTTTAGTCAATAAAAGGAGTGTTCTATGGAAAAAGCATGGGAGAATTTTAAA
>JAJZTY010000064.1 GCA_021847325.1 Bacillota bacterium | reverse complement strand
TGATAAGTATGGGGATTATAACTTTAAGAGCTATTCAAATCATATAGGGGATTTTCATGGATATACTTATGGATATATTCGTAGTGGAAATGATTATCAATTAATTGGGTCATTATCTGAAAAACAAGGATATACCATTCTTAATACCAGTGTTGCAAAAAATGAAATAGTCATCGAAAAAGAATGTAAAGGTCTTGTGATTAATTCTAAATATCATGTGTTTAATCTATTCTTTACATCTGGAGATGAAAAGTTTGTGTTTGATTCTTATTTTGAGAAAATGATGATTGATAAACCAAAATCTAAACCAATGACAGGATGGACTAGTTGGTACAATTACTATCAAAATATTAATGAATCGATTATCTTAAAGAATTTACATTCACTAAAAAATGCGAATAAAAATATAAATATTTTTCAGATCGATGATGGCTATCAAACATATGTAGGAGATTGGTTAGACATCGATTCAAATAAATTTCCTAATGGAATGAAATACATATCCGACAAGATACATCAAGAAGGATACAAATCCGGTTTGTGGTTAGCACCTTTTGTATGTGAAACAAATTCAAAGCTCTTTAAGGAACATCAAGATTGGATTCTAAAAGATAAAGAAGGAAAACTCGTTTTAGCAGGAAGTAATTGGAGTCGTTTCTATGCATTAAATCTTGAATTAGATGAAGTTAAGAATTATATACGACATTGTTTTGATGTAGTATTAAACGATTGGTCATTTGATTTAGTTAAACTCGATTTCTTATATGCGGCGTGTATTATACCTACACAAACAAAAACACGTGGACAGCTCATGTGTGAAGCAATGGAGTTCTTAAGAGACTGTGTAAAAGATAAACTCATTCTTGGATGTGGAGTACCACTTGGACCATCTTTTGGATTTGTTGATTATTGTCGTATCGGATGTGATGTAGGCTTAGATTGGAATGATAAATTCTATATGCAATATTTACATAGGGAAAGAGTTTCAACCTTAAATGCGATACAAAATTCAATTAGTCGAAGACATTTGAATAATAGAGCTTTCTTAAATGATCCAGACGTATTCTTCTTAAGAGATGAAAATATACAATTAAATAGTACACAAAAAGAGACATTGGCTTTTGTGAATAAGCATTTTGGAAGTCTAATCTTTACTTCAGATGATATCAGTTTGTATAAGAATCAAGATAAATTGTTTGATTCTACAATGAAAAATGAAAACATTGAAATAGTAGAAGTAAACCCAAATCGAAATGGTGTTATTGAAGTTAAATACAGAAATCAATGGGGTAAGTTTGTTGCGTATATCAACTTGAGTTCAAAGACTATTCTAGATTTAAAAGCGTTTGAGACGAAAGTAGTAGAAATAAAGGAGCTTTAATATGGATCGATCAAAGATAATTTTTAATAATCCAATCGATACAAAGGATTATCAAAAGGCAGAAAAAAATAAACAAAAGTATCTAAAGAAATTTGGTGATGATAAAGATGTTTTATATCCTCTTTTTGTAGAAGAAAATAAAACATTAAGCTCATTACTAGGTATACAGAATATTGTCACAAAAGAAACTGGACAAAAGATTAATCCGGAAAATAGCTTAATCATTGGAAATATTCGAATGGGATTTGGACATTATCGTATTTCCATTGCGATTGCATCTGCAGCACACTCAATGAGAATAACACCTTATTGGTTTGATTTACATTCCTATCAAGAAACAACAGGTGGAAAGATTATTAAGCACTTAAATAATCTTTATTCAATGGGATCAAGATGGTCTCAAAAATATTCATTGTTTAATAAATACTATTGGGAACCACTTAACTCAGAGGGATTTAGACAACTCAGTTATAATTCGGTTGATCAAAAAGTATCAGAGTGTATGACACCTATTTATAGAGAAATACCTCATACGATGCCATTTGTGGCAACCCATGTTTGGCCAGCTCAAGCGGCTGTACATGCTGGGATGAATAGAGTAATCAATGTGATTCCGGATAATTGGCCAATGGCTTTACATTTAGCAGAGGGTTCAATTCATACAGTTCAAACACCATCCTCTTATTTAGGGTATCGATCATTAAGAGGTATGGCAAAAGATAAGACACTTAATCCAATTCTAAGTGATCAATTATTTGATGTAGGTCATTATATCGATCATGAGTTATTAGTCAATCTTGAATCAGATTGTCAAAAAAGACTGGATAGAATCGAGAATAATCAGTCTAAAAGAGTCTTACTTACAGTAGGTGGTGCAGGGGCTCAAAAAGAAATATTTTCCCAAATTGTACGTAGTTTATTACCTAGAGTTAAAAATAAAGAAGTAACGCTATTAATCAATGTAGGAGATCATATAAAAGTCTGGGAAGGATTATGTGAAGATATTCCAAATTTAAAGGACCTTACGGAAACTCATTTTAATGCATGGGATGAAACACAACACTTCGCAAAGAATTTAGAAAATAATACGGTATATGGTATACATGCGTTCTATCACGAAGATATATTTGCGGCTGTTTATAGTACTAATTTACTCATGCCTAACACGGATATCTTAATCACAAAACCGAGTGAGTTAGCCTTCTATCCTGTCCCAAAACTTATGATAAAGCGTGTAGGTGGACATGAGGCGTGGGGCGCAATTAGAGCACAAGAAGTGGGTGATGGGACATATGAATGTGAAACAGTTCAATCAACTCTTCAAATGTTAAAACTCATGTTAGAAGACAAAGCGATATTATCAAGTTTTAGTTTAAATATTATTAAAGCATATCGTATGGGGACATACGATGGAGCTTATAAGGTTGTGAGAATGGCTATTGAGAATAATCAATAATTAATACTATATTGGTTGAAATCATGGTAGAATTAACCCAAGTTTTACGAGAAATTAGCCAATGACACATCCTGAACAAACTAAACAAATTTATATTCTATTAACCAATACAGGTAGCCTTTTTTCTACCGCAATTGGATTCTATACCAGACAAAGATTTAATCATGTATCGATTGCTTTAACCGATGATTTTAATGCGATTTATAGCTTTGGACGTAAACATCCGAAAAATCCCGTTATAGGTGGATTTGTAAATGAGATTGAAACTCAGATCTATGATCATTTTGTAGGAACAAGTTGTATTGTACTAAAGAAAGAAGTTAGTTTAGAGAAGTACGCTAGAATTCACGAATCGATTAAGAAATTTGAAACAGATAAATATATCTATGGTTATAACCTTATTGGGTTTGCGGGATTTATTGTAAATATTCCAATAAAAAGACAAAAATCATTCTTCTGTTCTCAGTTTGTTGGTGAAGTATTAAAACAAGGTGGAGTTGATTTTACGAATAAACCTTCAGAACTTGTTAAACCATCTGATTTTCTTGGTCATGAGAAGTTTGTGGAAGTTTATCAAGGCGATATTATTGATTTTTTATCCAATCCGAAAAAACATCTTGAACATTCTAAAATTGAATTTTACTTATAGAGGATTTATCCTCTTTTTTTATACACTTATAATGTGATTTATGTATAGTAAACTTAATTGTGGTGGCATATAATGAATTTAAAGAAGACTTAATCAAACAATAAAAAGGAGAAAGTATGGAGAAATATGAACTCCGTAAAACGATTCAATCTGAGTTGGATTGATTGGCATTTTTATGTTATTGGATCAAGAATCTGATTTAAGTCTAGATGTTGTATTTGAAGACGCAAAAGATAATAATCCTGTTCATTTTAAAAACAAAGTACTTTTAGATGCAGAGTCTCGAGTTTTACATTATTGGGAAAAAGTCTCGGATAAAAAGTTGGATTTTTCTCTGATGAGGATACCAACACGACGATGCAAATAGGAACTACATTGTATCGTAAAGTAATCAATCGATATACGGTTGAACTGGGCAACTCTAAAGTAGAGAGCTTAGATATTGGTGAAATTAGTAAAACAATTAAGAGTTGTGCTAAAAATGCAGGTTGGAAATTTAAAACGATTCTAAGTGAAAAGAAAGCATCTTATCCAGAAAATTATATTCCTGATAGTTCACCCCTCCAACAAAACCAAAATATAAATGATTCAAATTCTAAGCTAGAGTTCTGTAAGAAATGTGGAAAACCATTTACGGATGATGCGAAGTTCTGTGGAAATTGTGGTCATCCTCGACACGATAGTACATATGAAACGAATTCTACACCAATAAAACAAGTAAGCAAGAGTGCTAAAGTAATAGGCATAAAACCTAAATTCGGACTATTCAAGATTTTACTTACGGTAATTATGGTTCCTATAATTGGTTTTGCGGGACTTGTGGCATGGGAGTTATTTAAGGGGGATAGTCAGCCTGAACAACCAAAAGGGGTCGTGACTGAAGAATCTTCTAATTATGTAAATATGGGTTATACCATTTATGTCGTCCCTTTTCATGAGACAATTGATGCGAATAATCCAAGATTATATGATCTAAAATTATGGATTTTGATTTATCAAGACTATTTAACGGTAAATGAAGTTTCTGATCCAATTGAGTCAGTTGAGATCACAGATTTTTATCTAAATTCTTTGAATAAGGGAGAGTTTGAGAAGTTTCAAGATTCATTCTATATTCACTCAGCTAGTGGAAATTATTATGAAGGATCAATTACAGATAATGCGATGTCCATCCCACTAACGGGTGTATTAGAAAATAATGAAGGGTATATGGGTACGATATCTTTCTCATTTCACATTGGTGGAATAGATGAATATGAATACCCGAGTGATTATAATGGGGCATACTTCGAGGATATCGCATTCGAAAATGCTGGTATTAGTTCTGATGATATTCGATTTGGGTTCTCCTATACACTAAGACTAAAGACAAGAAGTGGAAAAGAATATATTCATTCTATGAAAATAGATCCACTTGAAGGTGAATTGATTTATATTGAATCAGATGATTATGTAACTTCAAAAATTGAATCAGAAATTCTTGAAGAAAATCTATTTCAAGAAATAGAATAAGTCTTATAGAAATATAAATGTCGCAATAAGTAATTGAGCTACATGATATGAAAGTAAGTATATGATTTTAAGAATACTTACTTTTTCTTTTAGAAAATAAACATGAAACAAAGTAATATCAGAAATAAAAAATAGAATACATCCGATCATTAAGATTAGGTTTAACTCATTGTGATAGTAAATAAGATTTTCAATTGAACTAAAAAAAGTAGAACTCAATAAGAAAATATAAACGAATAGGAAATAAGCTTTTGATGGAAACTCTATTTTTGGATTATTTCTAACATATATCCAAAATAAAAACATGAATACTAAGGATAATATAAATGGGATAATACTAAAGAAGTTCATTTGAAAATACAATAAATAATAAAGTTGAGCAATAGAAAATGCGCTTACTCCTAGAATAAATCCAATCTTGATTGTGTCTTTAAGACCTAAGAATATATCTCCAATAAATGAAAAGATTAAACCAATTAATAATACGTATTTCAATAATGGTACATCTTTTATAAGAACAGAAAAAATACCTAATCCTAGATAATGAGAACAGGTAATAATTTTAAGTAAGAAACGATACTTAGATCGATTTAAAAAAGTGACTCTTATGAGTAAAGTAAGTGATATAAAGTAGCTAATTGTGAATAATTTATCCATCTCTATTACTATTATAGAAGATAAACGTTATAAAAAAATAAAGTCTTTGAATTTTTGGTTAATTAAACAAAAATATAGTGTTAAAATTAGAAATGAGGTTAATTATGATCAAACAACTAATCGATAAATACTATGAAGAAACGAGTCAATTAAGACAATCCCGCGTTTGGTACTTAGCACAAGAAAAGATTTGGTGATTCAGAATTAAATGTATCAATGAACGCCTATAAACAGAGGCTTTTTTTTATGTTCAAAAACTTGACAAATAATCTTTTCAACACTTTATTATATAGTGTTATTGTGCAATAATATTCTTGTCTAATGGAGGGTCGATTTATGGCTTATTTCTTAAAGAAAACCAAGAACAAAAAAGGTATTTATCTTCAGATTTACGAAGGTTTCTATGATCCTACTCGTGGACATGCCGTCCAACGTTCCTTTCGTCCAATTGGATACCTTGACGACTTGATTAAGCAAGGAGTCTCTGATCCCTTAACTTTCTTTCAACTTGAAGTGGTTCAACTTAACTTACAGAGAAATGAAGAAAATAATCGGATTAAAAACAAACTGATTAGCGATATTACTCCTGAACGAAATTTAGGTTACTTTCCTCTTAAGAGTCTTAATGAATCTTTAGGTGTTAAGAAGTATTTGGATTTAATGCAATCACCGTTCCGATTCAAGTTCAATGTTTTTGAAGTATTATCATCTCTTGTCTATGCCCGAGTCGTTGATCCCTGTTCAAAATATAAAACATTCTATGAAGTCCTTCCTTTACTCTATGAGGATTTCCACTACTCCGAGAGCCAAATGTACGATGCATTGGAGTACATCGGTTCTGAATACGAAAAAATCATTGAAATCTATAATCATGGCCTTCAATCCCGGTTCCCTTCGGATGTATCAACGACGTATTTTGACTGTACCAACTTCTACTTTGAGATTGATAAAGAGGATGAATTCAGGCGGAATGGTCCTTCCAAAGAAAATAAAAAAGCTCCTATCGTTTCAATGGGTCTATTACTTGATGCTCACCAAATACCCATCGGTATGAAAATCTTCCCAGGTAACGAATCTGAGAAGCCCGTTATTAGAGAAGTGCTCAATGAGCTCAAAGTAAGGCATCAAATCAATGGTCGGATTATCCGAGTAGCTGATAAAGGATTAAACTGTGCTGAAAATATAGCACATGCTAGAACTAACGGTGATGGTTATATCTTTTCAAAGTCGATTAAAATGATGCCTGAAACCGAGAAGACTTGGGTTCTATTAGATCATGACTACGAAGATGTTTACGACACTGATGGCAAGCTGCTTTATCGGATGAAATCTTGCATTGATGATTTCCCCTATGATATCCCTTTGGAATCAGGTCGCAAAACGCGGATTTCATTAAGAGAAAAGCGTGTTGTTACATATAATCCAAAACTAGCCGAAAAGAAACGCTTTGAAATTCTCAAACAAGTTGAAAAAGCTAAACGTCTTAATGCGGCACAAGCAAAACGGAATGAGTATGGTGATTGTACAAAGTACGTATCCTTCAAATCTACAGACAATAGCGGAAATGAAACTGATAAGAAAGTGAGTGTCTCTTTGAATCGCAAAGCGATAGAGAATGATTTGAAATTGGCTGGTTACAACTGCATCGTCACTTCGGAACTCAAGCTAAACTCTAAGCAAATTATTGAGGTCTACCGAAATTTATGGCGAATCGAGGAATCCTTCCGAGTGATGAAATCCTACCTGGATGCTAGACCGGCTTTTGTTCAGAAACAAGATTCAATCATTGGTCATTTCCTTATCTGTTATTTATCCATTCTCTTACTAAGACTTCTTCAATTCAATATTCTTCAAAATGAAGTTTCTAGTGAGACGATTATTCATTTCATAAGAAACTTTAGAGTGGCTAACATTTCCGATAGAAAATGGATTAATCTTACTAAAAATAGTGACTTCATCAAAGCCTTTGCAAAACAAACAGGGCTTCCATTAACCAGTTATTTCCTTGTACCTTCTCAATTAAAAAAAGTGCTACAGCATCGGTTGTAGCACTATATTTTTACCTAAACTCCAAAAGACAGGTATTATAGAAGATAAACGTTATAAAAAAATAAAGTCTTTGAATTTTTGGTTAATTAAACAAAAATATAGTGTTAAAATTAGAAATGAGGTTAATTATGATCAAACAACTAATCGATAAATACTATGAAGAAACGAGTCAATTAAGACAATCCATTCATCAAGAACCAGAATGTGCTTTTGAGGAATTTAAGACTGCAGAAAAAGTAATGAAGTTCTTGGATAAATATGGAATCGAATACCAATCTGGGATTGCGAAGACAGGGATTATCGCGACTATCAAAGGTAATAAACCAGGGAAAACAGTATTGCTTAGAGCGGATATGGATGCTTTACCGATGAGTGAAAATCCAAATAATCCATACGCATCCAAGGTAGCAGGTAAGATGCATGCATGTGGACATGATGGGCATACAGCAGGATTGTGTTTAAGTGCTGCAGTATTAAATGAAATGAAAGATGATATTTCAGGCACAATCAAGTTTATGTTTCAACCAGCTGAAGAAGCAGATGGTGGTGCATACCCTATGATTAAAGAAGGGGTATTAGATGGCGTCGATGGTGCATTTGGGGCTCATTTATGGGGTTCAAGTCCAGAAGGTGTAGTGTCCATCAAGTATGGCGCAATGATGGCTTCTCCAGATAACTTTAGAATTACGGTTAAAGGATTAGGTGGACATGGTTCTGCCCCACAGTTGGCGATTGATCCTATTTTAATCGCATCTCAAATTGTCGTATCCTTACAAACCATTATTTCTCGTAAAGTCAGTCCACTTGAATCCTGTGTTATCACAGTTGGGAAGTTTCATGGAGGAACTGCTCCTAATATTATTCCAGAAGAAGTTATTTTGGAGGGTACATTAAGAACGCTTAATAACGATGTTCGAAAGGTTGTGCCTAACCAAATGAAGGAATTAGTTGAGACACTTGCGAAGAGCTATGGTGGAAGTGCTCAGTTTGAATACTTACCAGGTTATCCCGTTTTAGTAAATGATGAAAGAATGACTCGTATTACACACAAGGCTTTAAAAGAGTTTGTGAGTGACGATAAAATTAGAATTGTAGAAAAACCAGATATGGGTGGAGAGGATTTTGCCTATATCGCTCAAACTGTTCCGAGTAATTTCATTTATGTTGGAATTATGAAAGATAAGCCTATTTCGCATCATCATCCAGATTTTAATTTCGATGATCAAAATCTAAAAGTTATTTCAGAGACTTTGATTCGAAGTGCATTAACATTTTTGGGTGAAAATTAACAAAATCTTAACATAAGTGTAGTTTTGTTAAAATAAGTTATCAATTATAATGGTAAAGCGATTAAAGGAGAACATATGATTCTGACCAGTACCGTTACGTTTATGGATATTGATTGGCAGGCTATATTAGGTGGCCTCGGTCTATTCTTGTTTGGGATTAAATTTATGGGTGATGGCTTAAAGTCGTTAGCTGGGGATAAGTTAAGAGATATTATTGATAAATATACCTCAAAACCTTGGATGGGTTTAATTATTGGTATATTGGTTACGGTGGTTATTCAATCATCTTCAGCTACAACCGCTATTACGATAGGTTTCGTTCGTGCTGGTTTAATGCGTTTAGATCAAACGGTTGGGATTATTTTTGGGGCTAACATCGGGACAACAATTACAGCGTTCTTAGTTGGTTTAAAAGTTGAAAAATATTCCTTATTCTTTATATTTATTGGGGCGATGTTACTTCTGTTCTCAAAACGTAAGAAACAAGGCTATATTGGTGAAATCACATTAGGATTCGGGATGTTGTTCTTTGGTTTAATGTTAATGGGAGATGCTTTAAAAGTTCTTAAAGACATTCAAGCATTCCATGATTTAACCATTGCGATGTCTGCACATCCATGGTGGGCAGTGGGTGGTGGTATCATCATGACGGCAGTTATTCAATCTTCCAGTGCTATGATAGGTATTGTACAGAAAATATATGAAGCTGGGGGTATGCCTTTTGCGGCTGCGATTCCTTTCGTATTTGGATCGAACATTGGGACAACTATTACAGCTGCCTTAGCTGCGATGGGAGGATCTCTTGCCTCACGCAGAGCAGCGGGTGTTCATACATTATTTAATGTGTTGATGACCATTATCTCTATCATATTATTACCACTTTATATTGTAGGTGTAGGGTATTTAACAAACATGTTTAACTTACAACCTATGATGCAAATTGCGGTTGCGCATATTATCTTCAACTTAGTGGGTACAGTAGTCTTCTATCCATTTATTAAGCAATTGGTTTGGATAATTAAGAAGACAATTCGAGGGGATGAAAAAGAACGAATCGATATTAATACAGAAGATTTCGATTCAGGATTAGCTCATGACTTACCAACTGCGGCGTTGGGTGTTGCGAAACGTGCTACTTTAAAAATGGGTGAAATATCTACGGAAGTGATTGAAACTGCTAAACAATATCTTAATAAAGAAAACAAAGTTAATTTAGATTCGATTTCTCAATTAGAAGATATTATTAATAACTTTGATACAAAGATTACAGACTACTTATTACTCATCTCAAAAGAAAAATTAAATGAAGA
>JAJZTY010000063.1 GCA_021847325.1 Bacillota bacterium | reverse complement strand
TTCCATCTTGCGATGGTTAACGTTTCCGTTTTTTTAAAATTGACGTTGTTTCCTATTTAGTTTTCAAAGATCAGCGCCCCTCACTTCCAAACCCTGTTTCTCGGTGAGTGCCTATTAATAATACCAAACGATGAGGTGTCTGTCAACGATTTACCACTCTTTTTCTCGACTTTTTCACATTATTTTTTTTGACCACTTTCAATACAAAGATAGCCCTATTATTTTTGATGATTTAGTGAGATATATTGTTCTAAATACGATTGAATAACATCTTCTTTAAATGGATAATCCCCATTATGAATAACTTTTAGAATGTTATCCATACCCAATTCAATTACTTCCTTCAATTCATCCGAGTATTCCATTATTACCGAATGATCGATATACTCATCCTCGTCTAAAATTAATTCATTTCCATCTGGAAACACTTTTACGTCAAGATCGTAATCAATGTTCTTTATCGCTTCACCATCATATAAACTAGGTGATGCAATATTACAATAATAATAGATTCCTGTTTTTCGCACCATCGCTATTACGTTATACCAGCGATTTGTATAAAAGAAACATATGGCAGGTTCACGTGTAAACCATCTTCTACCATCCGCTTCTACTACCCAAGTACGATTATTTGCTACAACAAAATGATCTTGATGCACAGCTAGAACTTTAGACGTCAACCATGTGCGATGAAGAGTTCCATCATGCTTATAACTTTGTATGGTTATGTTTTGACCTACTTCAAGTTTCATGTTTTACCTCCTCAAGTGCTTTTTTATTATACCGTTTTTTGAATCATATAAAAAGAGGATTCCTTTTAACTTATGGGTTTCCTCTTTCTATATTATATATACTAGTGATTCGCAATAATTTTTATTCTTTTATATATAAGTGGGGTAAATATAATACCGACAAGTAAAGTCATAAACATATACCCAAAATTATAAACAAATGAACCCCACCATGTTATTTCCCAAAAATAGACTCCTGCAACTAAATGAATAAAGAATCGAATTACATTTACCACGATTACTCCAGTCATGATTTCTACTTTATAATTGATATTAGGAAAAAGTGATGCAAGTCCATAGATTCCAAAAGCAACAACATATTCCAAGAAGAACCCAAACAAGTTAACGAAATAGAATGGGGCAAAGAATCCTTGAAGAGGTATTGTTAGTAACGAAACAATTAAACCTTTCTTCCAACCTAGATGATAACTTGCCAATAATAGAACAACTGTGCTAAATCCAACAGTTCCTCCATTCGGCATTCTAAAGAATGGTACTTGATTCGAAATATAGTCTAAGGCAATAAACAATGCTGCATATACTCCAATCCATACCATATCCAAAACTACTCTTGATCTTTTCATAAAAAAACACCTCCGTGAGGCGTAAGGCAGTGTAACTCCCTACGCTAGTCTTAACTAGATCAGGTGATGAGGGTCTGCTTTCGCATCTCAGCCATTCGGCACCCCTGTTCACGGTGTTATTATAACATACTTTGTGGTAGAATATCTTAGGTGATACTATGCATGAACTAAATAAAACAAATGACTATTCCTTATTATTAAAACAAGCCGTTGCTTTGATTGATTCTGAACCGGATCGTTTAGCAAATATGGCAAATCTATCTTCTTTTGTCTATCATATGATTCCTGATTTAAACTGGGTTGGGTTTTATTTATTAAAAGGTGAAGATTTGGTCTTAGGTCCATTTAATGGATTACCCGCTTGTACCAGAATACCTCTTGGAAAAGGTGTATGTGGTACATCCGCATCTAGAAAACAAGTGTTAAATATCGAGAACGTTCATTTATTTGAAGGACATATCGCTTGTGATAGTGCTAGTAATTCAGAATGCGTTGTACCGATGATATATCAAAACAAAGTTATCGGAGTTATGGATGTTGATTCTCCATTACTGGATCGATTTGATTTAGAGTTAGAAGAATTTATTATAGGAGTAGTTAATGAGTTATTAAAAAGATGGGACTAAAGTTTCCCATCTTTTTCATGTTTAAGTAATAATTCTTTATAAGAAAGACCGCCTGCATATCCTGTTAAGCTTCCGTTTTTACCAATGACTCTATGGCAAGGAACAATAATGCCTATTGGATTACGATTGCAAGCACCACCAACTGCTCGCAGTGCTTTTGGTTTTCCGATACGTATTGCTATTTCTTGATATGAACGAGTTTCCCCATATGGTATTTCAAGAAGTGCATTCCAAACTTGTTTTTGAAAATCAGTTCCTATTAAATGTAAAGGTAATTCAAAGACTTTTCGTTTGCCATTCTCATACTCAGTAAGTTGTTTCTGAATTTCACTATTTTTATCTACTTCAACATTTTTCTCTAGAGAAAATGACATTCCAACAATACCGATATCATCTAATTCAAATTCTATTATTTGATCAAATAATTTTGCGTACATTAGAAGTTCTCCTCAAAGTATTTTTGTGTACTTCTTACAGCATATTCTAAATCAAAACTCTTAACCATTGAATTTCCTAGCAAATTAAGACTTACTTTATTATCTAATTCCATAATTCGACCAACTTGATTGAAATCATCAGAATCAAAGTCGTAACTTAAGAACTTTACCCAATCTTCTTTTGATCCTACAACCATTCTAGATCCTTGGATAACAATTGGTCTTTTTTGACTTAAATATTCTCCTAAATGCATCCCTGTACAAGAATTGTATTCAACTCCTATTAATAATACTTTCGCCTTTAATTCAACCATTTTAGCAAGTGGTGATTTTAATCCAAACATATCATTTAATGGATGTGATTGTGTAATCCATTTAGCATGTTTACCATGAGCCATCATGCTTACTTGTGGATGACTGGAAAAGTAGACGGATGGTCTCTTTTGAAGCGCAATCGCAAGTTGGCCCATTCCACTTAAATCATCAAATTTACCTTTGAAACTTGGCGTGTTTTCGCGAATGGATTTAAATAAGGATATATCAACAGGTGGATTCTGGAAATAAGCTGGCTCACTATTATCAATTGAATGAGCACTCATAACTAATGTTCCTTCAAATCCTAATACTTCTAGTATTGCGTCTAAAAGCGCATTGGCTCCACCAAGGATATATCCGATTGATTTTAATGATGCATGAACCTCTAAAACATCGCCATTTTGGATGCCGATGTTTTTTAATAGTCTTTTTACATCTTCAATTGTAATGATTGAAGATATTTCTTTATTCTTCAATGACCCCATTTTTAATTAACCGAGCTTTAAATTCATCTTCAGTATCAGTTTGTGCAAGTGAGAATTGATCAAGAATTTTTCCTTCTTCTACAACAAATATAATTGGGAAACTATATGGAAATGCTTCATTTTGAGTTAAATGAGTATTAACAAGTACATCTAAATCTTCTTGTGATTCTTTATCGTACTCAATGTAGTAAACGGTTGTTCCAGTTTCTTTAATAACGCTTTCAACGATACTTCTAAAAATCTTACATGCTGAACAATACGATAAACCTAAATAAACAACGAACGTTTCATTCGCTTCGAATTTTTCAGTGATCTCAGTTGGTTTTACTTGTGTTAAACCCGCTGAACTACAACCACTTAAAATCAATCCTAATAATATTACTGTAATAAATAACTTTTTCATTTTTGCCTCCTATTCAGCGTTATGTGCAATTCGACTCGCTGCAGCCGCCGCAAGTGCCCCAACTATATCATCCAAGAATGTGTGACACATATGACTGTGTTCGTTTAACGTCTTAATGATTAACGGTTTTTCACGGTCAATGTATCCAAAATTAGTCAGTGCAATCGAACCATAAAGGTTACAAATTCCGTATGCAAGAACTTCATCTATACCATACAATGATTTGTCATTTATTAGTATATCACGCAAGACATCATCCTGTAATGAATTCGATTCCGCAAGTTTATCAAGAGTAATACCCGTAATAATCGCATGTTGAACTTCACGTTTCTTGATTACATTTTTAATAACTTCTATTACTTCAGCTTCCTCTATCTCCGGATGATGTTGTTTTTGTAGATAAAGCACACATTGCGCGATATCTACTAATCCAACGCCTCTTTCTTCTAGAAGGTTTATACATTTATCATACATATGTTTGTCCTCGATTTATGCTTAGTTTAATTTGTTTTTATGGATTAAGCAATTATAAAACATCTAAGGTTATGGATAATTTTGATTTTAAATTTGATAAAGTTTCCTCATTTAGAGTTTTAGCAACTGTATCATCAGTTTGTACTGTTAAGTAAGATGCACAAAGCCCCCATTTACATGCTTCAATCCAATCAAAACCTTTTAATCGATAACTTAAGTAGACTCCTAAGAACGCATCTCCCGCACCTGTAGTATTTGTTGTTTCTACGGGTTCATGATATAGATGAACTTTTTCATTCCCATTACTCATATATACACCGTTTGAACCATTAGTAATAATGGGTTCTTTTACTCCATGAGCGATTAAGTAATCTAGTGCACTTAAAATATCTTTTTCATCCTTAATTTCAAATCCACAAACCAGTTCAGCTTCCATCGAATTCGGTTTAAAAACAGATAAGTATTTTAGTATTGATTTAGCTTTCACTGCTTTTTGACTTGATATTGGATCCATCGCTATTTTTGCAGGAATTTTTGAACATAGCGCTTCAAGAGTTTCAACGCTTAAGTTGGTATCAATTGAACAGTAGTCTTGTGAACTCATTTGACTAATTCCATAATCAAAATCATTGGGTCCTAGTTTACTCAATATTTCCATATCGGCAATTGCACAATTCATTTCACCATCTTTTTGTAAAAGAGCTAAATATGTCGCTGATCGTTGATTTTCAAGAATTTTACTGTAGGATAAATCCATTCCAAGATTCTCACAATAGTGATAACACAATTGTCCAAATGGGTCATCTCCAAATAGAGCCATCAATGAAACATTTGTATTAGTCCTTGATGCATTTTCCGCTATATTTCGTGCTACTCCACCAAATGATAGTTTTATTTGACCGGGGTTAGAATCCTGATATTTTAATGGTTTATACGGACATCCTACTAAATCAACTGTTGCGCCACCTATGGCAAATAATTTCGGCATATTTTCTCCTTAGAAAAGCGTGGATTTCTCCACGCTTATTCGTCATCATCTTCTGCTAAGCTATGAGCAGCATGTGCTATGACTTTATCAGCGATTTGTTGTGGCGCTATTTCATATCGATCAAACTTTTGAGTATAGGTTCCTATCCCTTGAGTAAATGATCTGAGTTCTGTTGAATAACGCATAACTTCTGACATTGGAACTTCTGCTGAGACAACTTGTTCGCCTTCATCATTTAAATCCATGCCAAGAATTAGACCACGACGTTTATTGAAATCACCAATAATTGTACCAGTAAATTCTTCAGGTGCAACAACATCAATTTTTACAATTGGTTCTAGTAGTACAGGTTTAGCTTGAGGCATACCTGCTTTATACGCAAGTTTAGCTGCCATCTTAAATGCAATTTCTTTTGAGTCAACTTCGTGATATTTACCATCCACAAGCGTTGCTTTCACTCCAACTACACGATAACCAGCTAGTACACCTTTAACCATCGCTTCTCTTAATCCAGCTTCAACTGCTGGGAAGTATTGACGAGGAACAGCACCACCGAATACTTTTTCTTCAAACACCATATCAAGTGAATCGCAAGGTTCAAATGTGATAAATACATCACCAAATTGTCCTGCTCCACCTGATTGCTTCTTATGTTTACCTTCAACGGTAACAGTTGAACGAATGGTTTCACGATAAGGTATGCGTGGTTCTTTTAGTTCAACTTCTACTTTATATTTACTCTTAAGTTTATTGACTACGACATCTAGATGTTGATCACCTAAACCATATACAACTAATTCATTGGTTTCAGTGTTTTTTATCATTTTAAATGATGGATCTTCTTCTTCGATGCGTTGTAGTGATGTACTCATCTTATCTTCATCAAGTTTACTCTTTGGCCAAATACTCATAGCAAGTAAACCTTCTGGGAAGACAATTGGATCATGAGTGACTAATTTTGCCTTAGTCGCTAATGTATCGTTGGTTTGTGTGTATTGTAATTTTACAATTGCGCCTAAGTCACCTGTAAATAGTTTTCCAACCGCAATTTGATGCTTACCTTTAATAACGAAGATTTGACTCACTTTTTCTGCTTTGTCTTTTTGAACATTATAGACTTGAGTATCACTAGTGAGGAATCCACTCATAACTTTTATAAATGAGATTCTTCCAACAAATGGGTCAATGATTGTTTTATAAACTAGTGCACTGAACGCTTCTTTTTCATCAGTATGAAGTGTAACCAATTCACCGTTCGTATCCTTTGCTTCAACTGTGCCTAACTCACCATAAGATGGGAAGTATTCACCAATTAAGTCCATTAAGCGTTCAATACCTAACATCTTAATCGCACTTCCAGCATATACCGGTCTAATTTCGCCTGATCGAACACCAAGTCTAACCCCTTGCATAAGTTCAGCTTCTGTAAATGTTTCTCCAGAGAAGAATTTTTCCATTAGTTCATCACATGTCATCGCAATGGATTCACTAATTTGCGCAAGATAATCATCCACAATCGGTTTTAAATGTGCAGGAACTTCTTTTGCGTTTTCACGATCATTTAGATACCATGCTTTATTTCTTAGGATGTTTACTGATCCAACAATGTTCCCATTCTCAACAATTGGAATTTCGAACGGTATAATTGATTTCCCAAATTTATCGCGTAGTTGTGTATACACTTTATCAAAACTTGTATTTTCTTCATCTAATTTATTAATAAAGAAGATCGTTGGAAGTTTACGTTTTGATACTTGTTTAAATGCACGGATTGTTCCTGTTTGTATACCATCTTTTCCATCAACTACGATAAGCGCATTATCCGCAACCGCTAAACCTGATTCCATTTCTTGTGCATAGTCGAAGTATCCTGGTGTATCAATAAAATTAATTTTATGATCCTTCCATTCGATTGGCGCAACTGAGGTAAATATGGAAAGGCCTCGTTTTACTTCTTCTGCATCATAATCAAGTACAGATGATCCTTCAAGCGTTTTTCCCATACGATCGGTTGCTTTGGTAAAGTAGAGCATTGATTCAACAACTGTTGTTTTTCCAGAACCTGAATGGCCTAGTAAACAAATATTTTTAACTTCATGCGCTGCATAATCTTTCATTATTTTATTCCCCTATTTCAGTAACGGTTTTAGTTCCGTTAAACAATCAGTTCTAACATAGTGAATGGCTTTATTGCCTTCCGTATCAATCAACTCTTTATCAGCACCATGATCTAGTAAGTATTGTACTAACTCTGCATAACCACTATAAGCAGCGCGCATTAAGGCTGTACATCCATTATTATCTTGGACATTGACTTCCACATTCTTATCGACTAATAACTTAATAACATCATATCTAAACGCAAGGCATGCTTCCATTAGGACAGTTCTACCCATTTCATCCTTCGCATTTACATTCGCATCTTTTTTAATTAAAAGTTCGACTACTTCATTGTGTCCTAAGAACCCAGCACGCATTAGCGCAGTACGTCCTTTTACATCTTGAACATTAACATCTGCTCCAGCATCTACTAACATCTTAACGATTTCGAAATGGCCTTTCTTTGCCGCACCCATCAATGCAGTTTTACCATTGTTATCTTTTGCATTCACATCAGCACCGTGATCAATTAGATAACGCACGATCTTCTCGTGCCCGCGTTTTGCTGTACGCATTAAAGCTGTTCTAGCTTCCGCATTGCGAACATTTACGTCCGCTCCCTGGTTTAGCGCTGCGACGACTTTTTGAAAATCACCACTTGCAGCTGCTTCCCAGAATAATTGATTTGTTTGATCCATATTGGTTCCTCCTTGGTTCTTCAAACAAAGAAAATAAAAAAGATGGACACACGTGACCCATCTTAAAAATCATTCGTAAAGCATTCACAGCCTAAGACATCAACCTCAGTTGTTTGATTGTCTTGAGTGACAAGAAAAACAATTTCTACCCTTGTCATTATGAACACCTCTTTCCAAACTTTATACTTTCATTGTATCGAATTTATTTTTTATTGCAAGCGTATACACTGAAAACTTTTTATTGCTTTGTTTCAGGATAAACATACTCCGCAAATTCAATATATTCTTCTGCGCTTAATGTCGTTTCACTACTCTTATCAAACGTATGTTTGCCATCTTGTAAGAATTGTCTTTCATCCAAAAGATAGTAAGTATATAAAACACGATCCGCTCGATCTGGAATAGGATCATTAAATGTAGTATCAATAAATTTCCAACTTAACCCATCATAAACTAAGTTCCACGCGTGTAACATACTAATGGAAGAAACCATAATTGTTGGGATACCTGCCTCTTGAGCTAATGCATTAAATGCTCGTGAATACCCACTACAAACAGCTGTATTATAATCAAATACGCCTGTTGCCTCAAAGGATGGATGCTTAACCGATGAACTTAAGTCGATATCTAAAATACTTGTATCATATTGTGTCTTACGTACAATCTCATCATGTATTTTTTTTATTTTCTCACGTTCAGACATACTGGATGTGATTATTCCCATATTCCAATTTTTTGCACTCTCAAAAATCGATTTGTAATCTGAGTGATTTGGTTTTATTTCTATTGAAAACAAGGTTAATAGTACTTCACCATTTCGAGTATATGGAATTTCAGTTATTACTATATTAAAAGTATATGGAATTACACTTTCTATATATGAAAATGTTCGGTCGATTGAAATTATCGAATCACTAACATAGAACACTTTTAGAATATCTTCTTTTTCTTGGATAATCGATAATAATGCCAGCTCTTTTTCATCCGATATCCGATAAACTTCCTTCTCATCAACAAAACTTGGTAATCCCGCTAAGACAAACTGACGTTCTTCACCATACAATCCTTCTACATCAACTAACACATCTTCTTTTTGCGTAGGAAAAACAATCGAACAGGATGTTAGGATAAGACTCAATACAATATAAAATATACTTCTCTTCACATTTATCATTATTTAGATTATACCATGTCACACTTTTATTTTGATGTGACACGCGCTAAAATAGAAAAAGAGGTAAAATCATGAAATTTAATGAATATGTCTATCAAAGACCTGATTATGAAGTGGTCAAAAAAGAATTTCTAGAATTATTAGATGGTTTTAAACAGTCTAACGACGGCGCTGAACAACGATCTTATTTTAAAAAGATCAATCAATTAAGACTAAAGATTGAATCTATGTCGACATTATCCAGTATTCGTCATTCAATTAATACTCAGGATCCTTTCTATGAAGCTGAAAATGATTATTGGGATAACCAAAATCCTTTGTATACTGAATTGAATATGCAGTTTTATCATGCTGTATTAAATTCAGAATTCTTACAAGATTTAAAAGATGTCTATCCAGTCACTTTCTTCCAATTAGCTGAGAATGCATTAAAAACATTCAAGCCTGAAATTATTGAGTTACTACAAGAAGAAAATAAACTCGTTTCTGAATATTACAAGCTTATGGCAAGCGCTCAAATTGAGTTTGATGGTGGAGTATATACTTTAAGCCAATTAACACCTTTTACACAAAATCCAAATCGCGATACACGCAAACGCGCTTTCGAAGCTCGTACTTCTTTCTTAATTCAAAACGAAGCGAATTTAGATAAGATTTATGATGATTTAGTTAAAGTGCGTACTAAGATTGCACACGAATTAGGGTTTGAAAACTATATCCCATTAGGTTATTTAAGAATGAATCGTTTAGATTATGATGCTAAGATGGTATCTTTCTATCGTGAACAAGTTCTTGAGTATGTCGTTCCTCTTGCACAAAAACTCTATAAGAAACAAGCTTCTCGTTTAGATTTAGATAAATTAGCCTACTACGATATCAATTTTGATTTTAAATCAGGGAATCCAACACCTAAGGCAAGTCCTGCAGAAATGGTTCAGATTGCGAAAGAAATGTATCATGAATTGAGTCCTGAAACAGGTGAATTCTTTGATTTTATGGTTGAACATGAACTTTTAGATTTAGAATCAAAAAAGGGTAAACAAGGTGGAGGTTATTGTACTTATATTCCTGAGTATGTTTCCCCGTTTATTTTTTCCAACTTTAACGCAACTGCAGGTGATGTCGAGGTGTTAACCCATGAAGCAGGCCATGCTTTCCAGGTCTATCAATCAAGATGGGTTGATGTACCTGAGTGTGCATTCCCTACCTATGAAAGTTGTGAAATACATTCTATGAGTATGGAATATCTCACATGGCCATGGATG
>JAJZTY010000062.1 GCA_021847325.1 Bacillota bacterium | reverse complement strand
AGATGGTTAGTAATCAAACTCTAAATCAAGTAAAGGAGCATGTTGTTGAGCTCCATACACATCTGTCTCACGAATATCTCCACTGCACATAGGACGTACAATCGTTGCTTTAATCGCTTGAGCTGGAATAAATTCGATGATATTTATGACATCGGATTCTTTGATGTGATATAAATCTGAAATCAACTTAGTGTTAATAAATTTATGCTTGCACATGATTTCAAACGTTTCGCGATCTTTAAATATGATATCAAACGTAATTTCATATGGACCAGAATTCTTTGAACGAATCACTTTCGCAATATCAATTAGTTTATGTTTCATAGTATCCTCACAACTCCACGATGGTTCGTTTAAACATATTTACAGGGTCTGATACTTCAATTAAATGATACAAACTGAAATTATATACAGGACCTACTTTAAAATCAGATGGAGAATACGGGAAGGCAAGATTACCTGCTGTCGCAATTCTTCCTTCATATCCATAATGTAACATTGTGCTTCTCGCAAAACTACAAATTGTATTCGCAACTTCTTGTGTTTGAGCTACCGCATCAATTACGATACATAGTTCATGCGTATGAATTTCTTTGATGGGTTCTAAATCACCCATGACACCATTCTTACCATATATTTTAAAGTTTAGATGATAATCTTTTAGGTTCTTGAAATTATCTTTAACTCGTTGTTCAACCCCTTGTATGATTGAATCTATCTCACGAATAAATATAGAATCACGAACACCCGCAATACTAACTGTACGATACCCAACACATTTCGCGGCTTCAAGCTTAATGGTATATGGATTGGAAGGAATATAAACACTACCTTTTACTTCAACTTGATTTTCATTGAGTTGAGTAAAGCTTGTGTTATGTAAATCAATGGTTCCTCCAGGACCAGGTAAAATATACGGGTTGGTTTTCTCATATAGAGTATGTGCACTTACACTTAACGTCGTACATTTGCGGATAGGATTAAGTGTTTCTAACACGAATGAATCTTCATAGATTGTTCCAAACATACAGTCACTACCACTGCCAGGTGTCGATGCGATTGCGGCACACTCTAAAATCTTTCCACAATGTAAAGCTAATCCTGGGTCAAACCCTCGAAGGATAGGCAATGCCGCAAACACGGTTGGATCATACGCTCTACCTGCAATAATCACATCTACATCCAGTTTGAGTGCTTCTATAAAAGGTTCAACACCCATTTGACCAACAATATACGTTGAGTCCTTAATATCATCTTTTGTACATTCTGGTGCTGGATGTAAAGGTTTAATTTTCCCTTCATCAAAGGCTTTATATAAAACCTCTTTATCAATATCAGCTTCAATAATCGCCATTTTAAAATGAAGATTATTTTCTTGTGCGATTTCTTTTACAATTTGAATCGTCCAATCTAAATGAGGTTTAGCTCCACTTCCACCAGCAGTCCCAACTAAGACAGGGACATGATGTTCAATTCCAGCTTGAATCATAATCCCTAGATCACGTTTTACCGCATAAAAATCTGTAAATGAAACGCCTGCCCCTAAATAATATGGACCTGGATCGGTTGAACCTGCATCAACCGCAATACAATCCGGTTTAAGTTTCATTCCCGCTTCAAAACTTGCCATTGGAAATCCATATCCAAGAATGGCTGTTGTGGATAATATTTTAACGCTTTTCATAATTCCCCTTTCGAATCGATTCTAGGGCAATAATCCGATTCATCTCATTAAACACAATCATATATCCTTCATCGACACCCATACCTGGTTTCGCTAGGATTTGGACAGGTTGGGTTGCCATCGCACAATGAACACACGCTTTAGCGGAAATATCTGTTTCGTTACAAGTACCACCTTGATATGCCCCAATACCCTTTTCTTTACAATACAATACAGCTTCCACAATATTCTGAATACCACCTAAATCAGGTGTTTTAATCTGAACCATATGGCCTGCTTTTTTATCCGCAAATTCTTTTATATCTTCAAGTGTATTACACCATTCATCCGCTACAATCTCACAATCAATCCCTTTTTCATCTAATTTACGTGTAATGATTTGTAGACCTAACATTGTTTTTTCACGATTATCAAAATCAACCGGACCTTCAATTCTTAAATGATAAGGACCACTTGCTTCACGTAGTGTTCTAAGATATTCAACCATTGAATCATAATCTTCTTTAAAGATAATTCCTAATGTCCCATAAACATCAATATGGAAAACTGGATAATAATCCTCATGATTACGATGTTCATCCACTCTTTTTCTTAACCATTTAACATAGTCTAATAGTTTTTCTCCTTGGTACCCTAACTTAGTCTCGACATTATTAATCAGACCATGAGGTAGAACTGCACTTTCTTTGATAATCATTTTATCCACATTATCGTATCGACTATCCCCACTTTGACTAAAGATTGGGATTAACGTATCACTGACTTGTGTATGGTATTCATTCGCAATGATATTCGCCATTTGTGTATGTTGCGATTTCGCAATCGCATCTAATATTGCCTGGGTAATACCATAACGTAAAGCAGTATGAATTCGTTTGCCATCTAATTCAAGGTGATCAAACTCATAAGCCATAGCTTTAAATGTTGTAAGTTCACGATTCAATAAAAGTGGTTTAATTCGTTCATCCACAATCTTTTTGAAATCTGACGCAATGAATAAGGGATCCCGTCCACCACAACCACTGTACTGTACAGCGCAACAATCCCCCATCGCAACTTGTCCATCTTCTAATACAAGTAGGATTGTGAGTGATTCCCCAGCTTGTCGAACTCTTGAAAATCCATCTGTTACAGGCTCTCCAAGATAAAAATTACCATCTGATTGTGCTCCTTTTTTGATTGCCTTTTGATCATCAAAAAAGAAACCAGTTCTACCACAACTACTTACAACATCTACTATTTTCATACATTCCCCTTATTAGGTCTTCCAACAAGTCGACCTTTACTGACCGCATAGATATCATCAATAACCATTTGGAAACTTACTTGTCTACGTTCTACTTCAGCTCGTTCTTGTAGTTTCTTTCGATGGAAATCTTTAATGGACTCATCAAATGGTAAATTCCCGAATTCATAAATACGGATTGCCCCATTATTATCTCTTGCTGGCAACATTTTCCCCGCATTGCATAAAGCTGGCGCAAATGGTACATCAATTAAACCTGATTCAAATGCACGTACTGCACTTAAGCCAAAATTATTTTCCCCAAGTTTTAAGGTCGCTTCCATGATACTGCGTGTTTCTTGTTCAATGATATTCATTTCTGCTTTAATTTCACTTGTCTCTGTAAACACTTGGTCCTTTAACATGGACGTTAATTGTTTGGTGGTTTTTAGACCATTCGCATTCGCTTCAGCGGTTGGAACACCAAATGCCTCATGAGGTGATTTAACGATTACTTTTGTAGCACCTGCAAGTACTGCAGTACTTGCACCCCAACTAATTACCGCATAAGCCTTAGCTTCATCTTGTGGAAATCCACCCATCCACTGATGGAATACGGTTGATACTTTTACATCACTAAATCCAAAACGATTTAGATATTCCTTGGTTAATTGCTCAAGGGTACGAATCGCAGCGATATCTTGAACTTGGTTTCCACATTGTCCATAACCAACTGTGATACACTTACAACCTTGTTCAGCCGCTAATAAACTTTCAAGAATTGCTACGCTATGCGAAATACAGGCTGGAACTAATGTACCTGTTAATGGTCCAAAGGGTTCACGATTGATTGTGACACCTTTTTCTTCATAATATCCTACTAATCGATCAACATATTGCCAGTCTGTGATTGTCTTTTCAAGTGAATAATTCTTTCCGTATGGAATATTATAGGAAATACCTCCACCCTCATATGATGTGAATCCACCTGCCAATGTAATCTCAGCTAATAGACGAGCATCAGGCGTACCATGACGCACTTGAACTGGCACATTGAGTGAAGATACGATGGACCTGCATACCTGTACACCATGATTTACTGCAGGAAAGCCATTTAATAATGATTTACCTGTACGTACACTTTCATCAATCCCAGTTTGTGCTTCTGTATATCGATTATGTCTTGTATAACTATCAATGGTTGTTGGGAGTAGATCCGCTCCACCTTCATCTTGTAAGTACTTCAAAAGCTTAAGATGTTCATTAGGTAAAGCAACCCCCGCTCTTGGTTGAATAAGTGTTTCTTTATTTACAATTGCGGATGCTAATTTCGAACTAAATCGCTTTGATTCTTCAATGGACTTTTGATACTCAATCGCTTCTTCCAAATTAACTTCTTTTCCTGTACTCCATTGATTCAGTACCTCTTCTCTCTGTTTTAGAAATTCATCCAAAGGAATTTTTCGATTATACATGATTTAGTTTCTCCAATTTCTTTTTTAATATTCGTATCACAACATCTGGATATTGTTTGGATAATAATCCTAAACAACTAATTAAATAATCTTTATCCAGATAAAATTCACACTCTATCGGCAATAAGATATCTTTTTGATTTGGTTTCGTTAAACACTGACTTAAGATTGATCTAGCATTTGGATTATAGATAATAGGACCACCAATCCCAATACATTGTTTAACATTTCGACAATCTTTACCTGTTTGATAATAACTAATCCCCATTGGTGTATAACTCGTTTCTAAACGTCCTACATGACGTTGCGTAGCGATATCAACACAAGTACTCGCAAGTTGTGTATCTAACTCAATGTTAGAACTTAGATGAGGGTTATTATTTATTTCATTAATATAGGCATCGAATTCTGTGGAATGTAAATCTGTTTTTAACTCATAGACATGCGATGCACTGTATCTTAAACCTAAGTCACCTTCTACACTTCTTTTTTCTAATGGTTCTTGTAGCCCTTTATACCCAAATTCCTCATTCACAACCAACTTCTCATTCATACTATATACATCAGTTGTAGCACCACCAATATCAATTGCGATTAGATCTCCAATTCCAGATTCATTTTTTGTCCCTTTGGATAACAGTTTTAGGGCTTCAAATACACTAAGTGGAGTCGGTAATACAATCTCATCGATGACTTCATTTAATTGAGATAATCCTTTTGCCTTTACGATTGACTTTAAGAATAACTCTCTAATTTTATTCTTGCACTCATCCACTTCAAGAATGCCATAACTTGGCATGACATTGGCACAAAGGATACATTCAAAGCCAACCTGTTCTAATTGTGTTTTTATTTCATCTTGACATGACTTATTTCCAGCATAAATGATCGGAAAACGCGACTTTAGTTTTATTAGTTGATTCGCATTGTGTCGAACACTACTGGTATTCCCACCATCTGTTCCACCACTTAATAAAAGAATGTCACAATTTGAATTTTCTATTTCATCCAATTCTTTTTGATTTAGTTCAAATGAGTAGGATTTTATGACTTTTGCGCCAGCACTATAACATGCAAGTTGCGCTGCTTTTAAGGTTAAATCAGGGACTAATCCTATCGCTATCATTTTGAGTCCACCTTTAGCGGAGCTACAAACATAGGTTTTATCGATATGAACAGTAATATCTTTAAACATTTTTTGTTTAACTTTCTCTATCCCAATCGAAATATCTGTACTTGACGTAGTAAAATCACTTGCTTGTGCAAGTATTATTTCTTGATCTGTATCGACGATACATCCCTTAGTATAGGTCGATCCTACATCAAATAAACAAAAGTTAGGCATAAATTCCCTTCTCTTTTAAATCATTCTTTAAATCTTCTATTCCTTGATTGATATCGGCTCCTGGAGGATAGACTCTGTTAAAACCCATAGACTTGAAGAGTTTCTCTACTTCAGAAAAATCAGATTTACCTACTACAAGATTTCCCCCAATATACAATAAAACATCTTCTAATCCTGCCTCTTTTAACATATCTCCCATACCACGACAATCCAATTCACCATGACCATATAAACTCGATACAATAATGGCCTTCGCATTCGTCTCGATTGCCGCATCCATGAATTCTTTTTGAGATACCATAACGCCTAGATTAATCACATTAAATCCAGCTTGAGAAAACGCATAATCAATGATACGATTCCCAACCGCATGAACATCTGCCCCAATAACACCTATTACTACATTGATCTTTTCCATAGTGCTCCTTAATCCGCAAAATGATTTATTTTATGAATATCTTCAATCGTTTCATCACTTACAATCCCTACAAGTTCATATGTCTTCTTTTGTGGATCGTAGAAATACTCTTTTAATAATTTAAAGTTTTTAATCTGACCTGTATGATTCACATGTGTACGAGGTCCAGTACAATATTGATCAATCTTCTCACCAATTTTGATGTGTGTTGAATCATGATAACTAATGGTTAAATCATCTTTGATTAATAACTTAACCTTCTTCTCTAACACCGCAATGGATGCCTTTGGTTTCTTATTAAAGGATAAGATAAATCCATGCTTAACATCCCCATGACCATCACATGTAATGTTGTAGTCTTCATCTAATACATGTACCAATAAATCTTCAGCGCTATGTGCCATTCTACGATATTGTATGGATTGATAAACCGTTGATTTAATATCATCTGGTATTGGTCCAAACAAATTAGGTCGTGATACGATGACTTCTTCTCCAATTCCGATTAATAAGTCTGCATTCATATTTAAATGTGGATATAAATCATCGAAGTGTTCTATCACAACTCTTTTCTTATTTTGAACAGCTTGATTGACCGCATCCACAAGTTCAAACATTTGTGTAAATGCGGCTTCAAAACGAACATCAATATGATAGGTATGTGCTCGATAGTTGAGTTGAGCATAATCTCGCATCAGTGGAGATGGTCGTGTATTGATTCCATCATCATCGTTGGTCAGTTCTAATCCCGGAAACATGCCTTTAATAAAAAGTGATTTACCACTTCCTGCATCTCCAATAAGCCCAATAATCTTGTCATTCGGTAATAAGTACTTTTGACTCACTTGGTTCCCAAGATTTTGCATACGTACTTTTCCTCTTGGCGCAAAGTAAGTCGCATATCTAAATTGTTCAATACTTAATGTCATAGGTTCTCCTATCAAACAAAAATGATGCCAGAAAAAGCGCATCATTTGCTTAGTTTATACTATCTCGTAATATTGGTTCAGATTTTGTGTCATGAAGAGTAAACGCATAGAATTTTAAGATTCTATCTACTATAAGCATACACTATTTCACTTTAGAATGCGCTTACAATTTATGATTTTCGTACTAAACCTTGATGGATCGCAATATCTTTTACAGCTTGACTCACAACGTCTTTAACTCTTCGATCAAACACACTTGGAATAATATAGTCTGGATTTAACTCATCATCTTGAATCAAACTCGCTAAGCCTTGTGCAGCCGCAAGTTTCATTTCTTCTGATATTTTGGTAGCTTTAGCGTCTAGCGCTCCTCTAAATAATCCTGGGAATGCCAATACATTATTCACTTGATTTGGAAAATCACTACGTCCTGTAGCGATAATATAAGCGCCTGCTTCTTTCGCATCATCATAACTGATTTCTGGTTCAGGATTAGCCAACGCAAAGACAATGGATTGTGAGTTCATACTCTTTATCATAGCTTTGTCTACTAATCGAGGTGCAGATACTCCAATGAACACATCCGCTTTTACCATTGCCTCTCTTAATGTGATGTTTAGTTGATCAGGATTCACAAATTCACTTAATTCTTGAACGAGAAAATCATCATGGTCTTCCTTACGAATAATTCCTTCTTTTCTAAATCCAAGAATATTCTTAACCCCTAAATCTCTTAACATAAACATAATAGAACTTCCAGCAGCACCAGCCCCACTCACTACAACCTTAAGCTCACTGAATGATTTTTTTATTAGTTTTAACGCATTGATTAATCCAGCCGCAACCACGATTGCTGTTCCATGTTGATCATCATGAAACACAGGTATGTTAAGTGTTTTCTTAAGTTCTCTTTCAATGGTTACACATCTTGGGGCTGAAATATCTTCTAGGTTAATGCCACCAAAGCTTGGGGCTAAAGCTTTACAGATGCGTATTATCTCATCTGGGTCTTTGGTATCTAATGCGATTGGAATCGCATCAATATCCGCAAATGATTTGAATAACGCACACTTCCCTTCCATTACAGGTAAACTAGCTTTTGGGCCAATATCACCTAAACCAAGTACCGCCGTTCCATCAGTAATAACCGCTACGGTATTTCCTACCCAGGTATACTCATATACAGATTCTGGATTTCGATGTATTTCTCGACATGGCTCCGCTACACCAGGAGTATAGGCTAAACTCAATTCTTCTTTATTGTTTAATGGCGCATTAAGAATGGTTCGAAGTTTACCTTTCCATTGTTTGTGTGCTATTAGTGATTTTTGATAGATATCTGACATAATTACTCCGCTTCTCTAAACTTAGCTTGTTCAATTTCATAAAGGTTATTTCCTTCGGAATCAATCACGACTATTGCAGGAAAATCCTTAACCCAAAAACGATGAATGGCTTCTGTACCTAAATCTTCATAACACAAGACTTCACTGTTTAAGATACTCTTTGAAATCATTGCGCCTAATCCACCAATGGCCGCAAAATAGACACATTTATTCTTCTTCATCGAATCGATTACTTCTTTACTTCGATTTCCTTTACCAATCATTCCTTTTAAACCATGTTCCATAAGGATAGGCGCAACCTTATCCATACGATAACTGGATGTAGGTCCTGCCGATCCTACAGGTACTCCTGGCTTACTTGGTGCAGGTCCTACATAATAGATTACTTCACCTTCTAATTTAATCGGTAATTTCTGATGATTCTGAATTGTTTCAAACAATCTTTGATGCGCCGCATCTCTACCTGTAATCATCGTTCCCGTTAATAAAACACTATCTCCTGCTTTTAGAGATAAAATTGTCTCTTCATCAAGAGGCAATTGTATTTTTCTTTCTTCCATTTCTTCTCCTAGATTTCAATAGACGCATGTCGAGATGCGTGACAACTGATATTGATAGCGACAGGTATCGACGCAATATGTGTCGGATATACCTCTATGTTAACTGCGAATGCCGTTGTTAATCCACCTAAACCAGCTGGTCCAATTCCTGTTTTATTAACTTTTGTTAGTATTTCTTCTTCTAATTCACGATATCGAGGATCAGGATGTTTATGATCAGGTCCTCTTAACACTGCTTTTTTGGCTAAATAACTGGCGTACTCAAATGTTCCACCAATCCCTACCCCAACAATCATAGGAGGACACGCATTGGGTCCTGCTTTCTCAATTGCGTCTATGATAAATTGTTTAACACCATCGATTCCTGCTGAAGGCGCAAACATTTTTAATGTACTCATATTTTCACTACCAAATCCTTTTGGCATAACCTCAATAAAGATTTTATCTCCAGGAATGATACTCGTATGTATGACTGCAGGCGTATTATCTTTTGTGTTTACTCTCTCAAAGAGTGGATCTCTAACAACTGATTTTCTTAAATACCCTTCTTCATATGCCTCTCTTACTCCTTGGTTAATCGCATCATTGATATAATCACCTTCAAAATGTATATCTTGCCCTATTTGAATAAATACTACGGACATTCCTGTATCTTGGCATATCGCGATTCTCTCTTTTTTTGCGAGTATATTATTATCATAGATCTTGCCTAATACAGATTGGCCTAATTGCGATTTCTCTTTACGAATGGAGTCTTGAATGACTTTAAACACTGATTCACCAATATCAAAATTAGCCTCTATAAATAGATTCTTAACCGCATCCTTTACTGTATTGGTATGTACAATTCGCATGGTTTCTCCTCTGTTATAACTATTATTAATAGTTAAATTGTACGCTCTAGCGCATTTATAAACAAGTTTACAATCTAAAAGAAATAAAATAATCGTTATAATCACACCTTATAACACGTATAAATTATTACTATTCTCATTTGTTCATTTTTGATTGTATTTCACAATCGCCTTTGATAAGCTTTAATTAATCTAAGCGCTTACACAAGGAGAAATATGATTAAAAAAATAGGAATTGCAGGAGCAGGTACGATGGGGGCTTCAATTGCCCAAACTTTCGCTTTATTTAATTATGATGTCGTCGTTTTTGATATATACGAATCGGCACTTGATAAAGCTAAACGATTGGTTGAGATTAATCAAGAGACTTGGATAAAGTCTGGTATTGTAAGTATTGATCAATCAACTGAATTAAAAAATAGAATAAAGTACTCAAATGATATTCAATCATTTAAAGAAGTTGATTTTTTGATAGAAGCAATTCTTGAGAACATAGATGTTAAACATAAATTTTGGAAGGAAGTTTCCGAACTAGTAC
>JAJZTY010000061.1 GCA_021847325.1 Bacillota bacterium | reverse complement strand
TTTGATCGACAGTGTTAAAATATGCGACTTTATCGTTTCTAACCAAAGAAAAAGAAGCGATAACGCTTCCGAATCATTAATTGTCTTTTTGACCAACTAATTATTCTATTTCGTTACAGCCTCTTTTCTTATTATTAATTAAGTGTATAATGAGTGTCGTAATGAACAAAAAAATGACTAAATTCATAGAAAAAAAAGATATTGAACGATTTTAAAAAAAACTTCTGTTTCATCTTGCATTTTAATCATAGTTTGTTATAATAAAAAGGCACCGTTTAAACGGTTCCTTAGCCAAGTGGTAAGGCAATAGACTGCAACTCTGTGACCGTCGGTTCAAATCCGACAGGAACCTCCAATGGGGATGTGGCGGAATAGGCAGACGCAACGGACTTAAAATCCGTTGATGGCAACATCGTGTGGGTTCAAGTCCCACCATCCCCACCATTGCATGTTTCAGAGAAGATTTTGGTGCCTTATACTTAGACTTTGCGCCTATAGCTCAATTGGATAGAGCGTTTGACTACGGATCAAAAGGTTGTGGGTTCAACTCCTGCTAGGCGCGCCATAAAAACTCGGGATGTAGCACAGCTTGGTAGTGCACTTGATTTGGGATCAAGGGGTCGCAGGTTCGAATCCTGTCATCCCGACCATGCAATTTTTATTTAACGGCGGGATAGCTCAGTTGGCTAGAGCAATCGGTTCATACCCGGTCGGTCGTGAGTTCGAGTCTCACTCCCGCTACCAATTTTGGACCCTTAGCTCAGTTGGTTAGAGCTGCCGGCTCATAACCGGTAGGTCGTAGGTTCGAGTCCTACAGGGTCCACCACTCAATATGGAGGAATACCCAAGCGGTTTAAGGGACTAGTCTTGAAAACTAGCAGATGTGAGAGCATGCGTGGGTTCGAATCCCACTTCCTCCGCCATACGCTTATTTCTAAAAATTATTTATACATCGCGGGGTAGAGCAGTCTGGTAGCTCGTCGGGCTCATAACCCGGAGGTCGTTGGTTCAAATCCTTCCCCCGCAACCAATTGGCTCTGTAGCTCAGTAGGTAGAGCAACGGACTGAAAATCCGTGTGTCGCCAGTTCAATTCTGGCCGGAGCCACCATTTATAAATGACCCTGTTGTAGACAGGTTTTTTTATGCCCTGTTTAAAATAGGGTATAATGAACGTATAGTAATTATGTAAGGAGGATGAATGATGGATTATTTCTTTGCGTCTGATAGAGAGATTCCTGCTCAATTGAGTTTGAGTCTATATGGACGAACACATTTATTGTGGTTAGGCGCAATTTTTGTGTTTATCATTTTACTTAGTATCTTTTATTCAAGATTAAAACCGTATCAAAAGAAACAATTTAAAAAGACATATGCTTTATTCATTCTCTTCTTTGAGTTATTAAGACAAATTATCTACTTGGTATTAAATCGATATGAGTTGGGTTTACTACCACTTCATTTATGTGGATTAACAGAATTGCTTATTTTCTTCCATGCATTCTCTAAAAACAAGGTTGTTAAGGAGAGTTTATATGCGATGGGATTGATTGGAGCACTAATGGCTTTATTGTTTGCGGATTGGTTAGTCTATCCTGTCTTACACTTTCAATCAATACATAGCTTTGTGATGCATGGTTTATTGTTAGGATATATCGTGATGTTACTTTGGAGTCAAGAGTTAAAACCAAATGAGAAGTTATTACCACAAGTATTTATTTTATTCTTCTTAATTTGTTTTGGTTTGTATTATTTTAATAAGCAATATGGTACAAATTTTTTCTTCTTAAATTACCCATCTCCAGGATCACCTCTTGTTATGTTTGAAGAATGGGTAGGTAATCCAGGTTATATTGGTTTAACCGTAGTACTTCTATTAGTAGTTTGGTTCATTATGTATTTGCCATGGCGATTAAGCCGTAAATAAAGGAGATTATCATGGGGAAGATTGATTTACATATTCATTCTCATTATTCGATGGATGGTGAATATAGTGTACTCGATTTATTCAAGAAAGCTGAAGAAGCTGGATTATCACTTGCGGCAATTGCGGATCATGATAATATAGAGGCTGCACGTCAAGTAAATACGTATAGAACCTATTCGAATATTAAGTGGATTCCTGCAATTGAATGTACCTGTTCATACAATGATAAAGAGTTACATGTACTTGGGTATGGCATAGATCCGTATTTCTCTTGGTTTGATGATTTATATGCTAGAGTTAAAAAAGCTCAACGTGATGTATTAAAAATGCGTTTAGATGCGTTAAATAAGTTACTTGAATTAAACCTTACATTAGCTGATTTTGAGATTTTCTATGATAAGTATGTAATGAGTCCTAAGTTTATCGCGAAATATATTTTATCGAATCCCAATGCGATTAATAACAAGTTATTAAAACCTTATATTTCAGGATCTTATCAATCACCAAGCAACACTTTATTTATTCAACATACGATGGCTTATGGTAAAGAAGCATACGTGAAATGTGATTTACCTAGTTTAAACACCATTATTGAACAGATCCATTTAGCTGGTGGTTTAGCTGTGTTATCACACCCAGGAAATACGGTTAAAGAAGATACGTCTTTATTAAATGAATTAGTTCATTTAGGTCTTGATGGAATAGAAGCTTATAGCTCATATCATAGTGAATTTCAGAATGTTTTCTATGTAGAGTATGCATTACGTCGGAAATTACTTATTACCTGTGGATCTGATTTCTATGGTAGTAGTAAACGATTTATTAAAATGGGGAATACACATTGCCCAATGAGTGAAGAAGAAATGATAGAAGGGTTTAAAAGAAAAGGATTAAATATATGAAAGTTGGTTTAGTATCATTAGGTTGTAGTAAGAATTTAGTTGATTCAGAGAATCTATTAGGATGGTTTAGAGCAAATGATTATACTGTCGTATCAAATTTAAAAGAAGCTGATACGATTGTTATTAATACATGTGGATTTATTGAAGCAGCAAAACAAGAAGGGATAGAAACAATTCTTGAGTTAGCAGATCATAAGAAACATAATTGTAAGAACTTGATTGTGACAGGTTGTTTAGTGCAACGTTATCATCAAGATTTAGTGGATGCATTGCCTGAAGTCGACGCTTGGGTACGTATACAAGATTATCCAAAGATTAATGAAATACTAAGTGAAAAATTACACCAAGATTTTAAGGTTGTATATGGTAAACAAGAAAGATTACAGAGTACGGCAAAACATACGGCTTATTTAAAAATTGCGGAAGGTTGTAGTAATCGTTGTACCTATTGTGCTATTCCATTAATTCGTGGTGGTATGAATTCTTATCCAATTGATGATCTTCTTATAGAAGCAATCAAATTGGCAGATAACGGAGTTAAAGAGTGTGTCATTATAGCACAAGATACATCTCGTTATGGATTGGATCAAGGTAAGAGTTTACTACCGAAATTACTGGATGAATTAAATAAAATTAATGGGTTTCATTGGATTAGACTGTTATATCAATATCCGGATGCGATTACACCTGAAATATTAGATGCGATGAAGCGCAATGAGAAAGTATTACCTTACTTTGATATTCCGATTCAACACGCTAATAATCGCTTATTGAAGCTGATGAATCGTAAGGGAACAAAAGAAGATATTCGTAGAGTTGTTCAAAACATTCGTGAAGTGTTCCCTAAAGCTATCCTAAGAACAACAATTATTGTCGGTTTCCCAGGTGAGACTGAAGAAGAGTTCCAAGAACTACTTGATTTCGTAGAAGAAATAAAGTTTGATCGATTAGGCGCATTCACCTATTCTCCTGAAGAAGATACAGTCGCATATGACATGCCTGATACGATTGAAAAAGAAGTTAAAGAAGATCGTTATCATAGACTTATGCGTCTTCAATCTCATATATCGTATGAGAGAATGCAAACATGGATGAATGAAGTAATTGAAGTTTGTGTTGAATCTAGAGATCCAAAATCGATGGTATATCATGGTCGCTCTTTACATAGTGCACCGGATGATGTGGATGGTGAGGTTCTATTTACATCGAATAAACTACTTAAAAAGGGTAGCTTTGTACAAGTTAGAATTAATCGTGTAGAAGAATATGATTTATTTGGAGAAACCGTTGAATAATGGTTTCTTTTTTAATTTAAAAAGAGCTTTCGCTCTTATTTTGAATAGTGTCTGATATACATAGGAATACTTTGAGCAAAGAAGTTCACGAAAGTATCTTTAAACTCTTCATCATTAATGTCAAGAACACCTAATGAATATTGCAAGGCAACACCATCCAGTGCCGCTACTAAGATTGCGGCAATCCTTCTTTGACACGCTTCATTTTCTACTCCGAAGGCATAGAAATAGAGTTTTGCGACTTTATCAATGATTTCATTGTAATCTAATTTATACTTTTCTTTTATACGTCCACCTTTAGTAATCGCATACGCTGTTAATAGAATTAAAAGGCGTTGTTCAATCTCTTTTGACATCCGATTTCGAACATTATTACTGATTTCTTCAAATATTTCTTGGTTTGATTTAACTTTACTATCTTTATCTTTCTCTGATAGTTTGTGAACAAAATAAGCAGATTCTTTAACTGCGTCATAGTATAAATCATCTTTATTTTTATAGTGATAATAGATTGCGCCAGTCGTAAGGCCTGCGTTTGCGGCGATTTCTCGCATACTCGCTTTTTCAAACCCTTGTGTTGCGAAAACATGGAGTGCAGCATCTAATAATTGTTTCTTCTTATCAATAAGTTCTTCTTGCATAGTTTGACCTCGTTTAAAGTGTATCATAGTTCACACTTTGTATAAAATATTTGCTTGTTTATTCATTCACATATTGTAACATAACAGATGTTATGTTAATATTATCACAAATAAAGTGAAAAATCACGGAAAGAGTGTTTATGACGGAGTTTAAAATTCTAACCATTAAAGAAAGTGTTTTTAAAAACAACAATGAACGTGCAGATTTATTGAGAGAATCGCTAAAAAAAGATAAACGATTTTTACTCAATCTAATGTCATCTCCAGGATCAGGAAAGACTACGACTCTAACACAAACCATTAATCGATTAAAAGATGAAATGAAGATTGGGGTTATGGAAGCAGATATTGACTCAGATGTTGATGCACATACTATTTCAAAAACGGGTGTAAAAGTCATTCAACTTCATACAGGTGGAATGTGTCATTTGGATGCGGATATGACTAAACAAGGACTTGATGGATTAGGTGTGGATGAGTGTGATTTAATCATTCTTGAGAATGTAGGTAATTTAGTTTGTCCTGCAGAATTTGATACGGGTTCAAGTAAGAATGCGATGATTCTGAGTGTTCCTGAAGGGGATGATAAACCACTTAAGTATCCACTCATGTTTTCTATTTGTCAGGTTTTATTGATTAATAAAATTGATGTAATGGATGTGTTTGATTTTAACTTAGAACTTTGTATTGAGAGAGTTAAAAAGATTAATCCAACCATAAAGATTATTCCGATCTCTGCTAGAACAGGTGAAGGAATCGATGAGTTTGCGGAGTGGCTTAGAACTGAAGTCAGAAACTGGAAAATGTAACATGGAAAATAATCAAGTTAAATTAAAAGTATTAGAATTTGCGAATAAAGTAAGTAATAAAAAAATGGGTTCTAAAGGTGCGATTACGGCGAGTGATCCACGTTATTTCATTATGGAGCCTGTTGTTACAGATGAAATGGCTGAAGTTGCTTTAGCGATGGAATTCAGAAAGCCAATGAGTGCAGAAGAATTATCCATCCGTTGTGGCAAACCACTTGAGTTAACGGAAAAGTTATGTTGGGAGTTATCACTCGCGGGTGTTTGTTTCGTTAATAAAAAAGATGGTGTCGATAAGTATTGGTATGACACTTGGGTTCCTGGCATCATGGAAATGATGTGTAATAATCTCGAAAATGTTCGAAAATATCCTCAAATTGCGCGTGCATTTGAAGAGTATGGGCGTGTTGTTGGTCCGATGTCAGTCGGTAAGTTTCCGATTGGAGTAGGCGTTATGCGTGTTATTCCAATTGAAACTGCGATTCAAGGAGAAACACGTAAAGCATCTTATGAGGAAGTGTCTAAGTATTTAAATGATGCGCATATTTTCTCAGTATCAGACTGTTCATGTCGTACATCTCGTGAAGCAATCGGAGAAGGTTGTGGTCACTTAAAAGAAGATATGTGTATTCAAATGGATCATGCGGCTGAGTATTATATCCGTACAGGTCGTGGTAAGGAAATTACACGTGAAGAAGCTTTTGAAATCATTCGTAGAGCTGAAGAAAATGGTTTGATGCATCAAATTCCTAACTTAGATGGCTCAGGTAAAACCCATGCGATTTGTAATTGCTGTGGATGTTCGTGTTATGCGATGCGTATTGCGTCAATGTTTAAGAACTCAGATATGGTTCGTTCTAATTATGTTGCGCATGTGGATTCTGAAAAGTGTGTTGCGTGTGGACAATGTGTTGAGAACTGTCCTACGAATGCGGTTAAATTAGGTCAAAAACTTGGAACGATTAATCCTATTAAACAAGCTAAGATAGAAACACCGCGTGATATGAAATGGGGTCCGGAGAAGTTTAACACTGACTATCGTACGAATCGTAGTAATGTTGTCGATAGTGGTACAAGTCCTTGTAAGTCAGAATGTCCAGCTCATATTGCGGTTCAAGGGTATATTCGATTAGCTGCACAAGGTAAATATAAAGAAGCGTTAGAACTTATCAAGCATGAAAATCCTTTCCCAGCTGTTTGTGGTCGTATTTGTCCACGTAAGTGTGAATCGGCATGTACACGTTGTGAAATTGATAAGGCTGTTGCGATTGATGAAATTAAAAAGTTTATTGCGGATCAAGAACTTAACAATGAAAATCGTTATGTCCCTAAGTTAAGACATAACTATGGTAAGAAGATTGCGATTATTGGGGCGGGTCCTGCTGGATTGTCCTGTGCTTATTATCTTGCGATTGATGGATATAAAGTAACTGTCTTTGAGAAACAGAATAAATTGGGTGGTATGTTAACCCTTGGTATTCCTAATTATCGTTTAGAGAAGGATGTTGTGAATGCTGAAATTGACATCTTAAAAGAATTAGGTGTTGAGTTCAAAACAGGTGTTGAAGTAGGTAAAGATATCACTTTAGATGAATTACGTAAACAAGAGTTTAAAGCATTCTATATTGCGATTGGAGCTCAAAAAGGTCGTAAGTTGAATATCGAAGGTGAAGATCATGAAGATGTTGTGTCTGGTGTTGATTTCTTAAGAAATGTAAACTTAGGTAATTCTAAGACACTAGATGGCAATGTAGTTGTTATTGGTGGTGGAAACGTAGCGATTGACGTGGCTCGTACTGCAGTTCGATTAGGCGCAAGTAAAGTTGATATGGTTTGTTTAGAAAGTCGTGAAACAATGCCTGCATTAGAGGAAGAAATTCACGAGGCGTTGGAAGAAAGTGTACATATCAATAATTCTTGGGGTCCTAAACGTATCGTAGTAGAAAATAATAAAGTAGTTGGTGTGGAGTTTAAGAAGTGTATCTCTGTTTTAGATGAAAATAATCGTTTTAATCCAAAATACGATGAAGACTATACCATTATCATTCCAGCATCACATGTTTTAATCTCAGTCGGACAAGCGATTGATTGGGGTAATTTATTGGATAATACAGAAGCTGAATTTAATCCAAATAAAACGCTCTGTGCAGATGGATTTACGTATCAAACCAATCATAAAGATATCTTTACTGGGGGAGATTGTTATACAGGACCACGCTTTGCGATTGATGCGATTGCGGCTGGTAAACAAGCTGCAATATCCATTCATCGTTTCGTTCAACCAGGTCAAAGTTTGGTCTTAGGTCGTGATCGTCGTGAATATATTGCGATTGATAAAGATAATCTAGATTTACAAGGCTATGATCGTATTCCTAGAGAAAGTGTTAAACATAACTATAAAACATCGGGTTCTGAAGCGTTTAAAGACGGTCGTTTAACCTTTACAGAAGCACAACTCAAGAAAGAAACAGAAAGATGCTTAGGGTGTGGAGCAGCTGTTGTGGATGAGTATATGTGTGTAGGTTGTGGTCAATGTACAACAAAATGTAAATTTGATGCGATTAGTTTAGTACGTACCTATGATTCTAAAGGTGCAAGCTATGAGGAGTTAAAGCCTTTAGTTCTTAAACAGATTGTTAAGCGTGAAGTTAAGATTATTTCAAAGAATATAAAAAATGTCTTTGTGAAAGAATAACGTATGCATGAATTAGGTGTAGTGATTGAAGTGGTGAAAACACTTGATCGAATTGTATTGGAAAATAATTTAACTGAAGTTGAGTCGATAGTCTTACAAATTGGGGAAATATCTTCTATGATTCCAAAATACATTGAGGATTGTTTCGATGTAGCTATTGATGGGACTCAGTTTGAAAAGACTAAATTGAAAATTGAAGTACTTACAGCAACCGCGTTATGTCGTCCTTGTAACCGAGTTTTCAAACTGGTTGAAAACGAAGGTAAATGTGATTGTTGTGGAGGAAATGATTGGGAACTCTTAAGTGGGAAAGAGTTCCTAATCAAAGAGATAGTAGCGTGTTAAAATCGTATGAATGAATTAAATACACTCTTATTTACAGCGTTTTTTATCGGTATCGTTCATACGTTTATTGGTGTGGATCATTATTTACCGTTTGTTGTATTATCTAAATCCAATAAGTGGTCGATTAAGAAAACATTGTTAATTGTCTTTATTTGTGGACTTGGTCATGTTCTAAGTTCTGTAGTACTTGGTTTTGTTGGAATAGGTTTAAGTTCAAGTCTTAGTATTTTAGTTGGAATAGAAGATGTTCGTGGAACACTTGCGACGTATTTCATTATTGTGTTTGGTTTATGTTATACCATTTATGCTTTACGTAAATTGTATCTCAATAAACCACATACACATATCATTGATGGTCAAGAGATTATGCATGATCATCATGAATCAAGAAGTGTTGAGGATCATGTGCATAAGAATAATAACGTACTTTGGGGCTTATTTATTCTATTCGTATTAGGTCCTTGTGAACCTTTAATTCCTTTGTTAATGTATCCTACCGCAACACTTAATTTGAGTGCATTGATTAGTGTCACATTAGTATTTTCATTGAGTACGATTACGATGATGTTGGGTTTAACTTTATTAGGTGTTAAAGGATTGGATTTTATAAAAATAAAGAGTTTAGAAAAGTATGGAGAAACATTAGCTGGTTTGGCGATTACATTGTGTGGTGTCTTAATGATTACCATGGGAATATAGACAGGTTGTCTATGGGAGGAATCTATGTTTGTTTTTAACACTTTGGAGGGTGGAAGCTTTCTAGCCGCATTTAGTATGTGGATTGTAGTATTTGTTTGTCTATTCGTCTTTAATGAAGTTGCACGACGTTTTAAATGGATGGGTTTCTTTAGTTTTGTTGTATTACCAGTTATTCTTACAGTTATCTGGTTTACCGTAATGAAAGAGACAACTTATACGGATTGGTTTCATCTAGCAAAAGTATATTCCGCAACAGTTGGATCCATTGGTTTCTGGTTAATTCGTCATTATGAAAAGAAAGATAAAAATGGGAAAGTCATATGGAGACTCGCGACAAATAAAATCGCTTTATGTTTTCCACCTTTAATTCTTGCGATTAATATTTTAGAAGCAGTAGCTCGAGATATAGAAGTAGGTTCTACCTTCTGGATGATCAACTCAGGCGCAATCGAAGGTGAAATCATGGGTGTATTAGGTGGTCCATGGAACTATATGAATGCGATTGCTGGAATCTTAAATATTATTACGATTACAGGTTGGTTTGGAATTGTCATTCGTAAAATGTCAGATAAAGATAAGAGTCGTGATATGTTATGGCCAGATATGTTATGGTTCTGGATCTTAGCCTATGATATTTGGAACTTTGTATATACGTACAATTGTATTCCAACTCATTCCTGGTATGCTGGATTAGCTTTACTTATTGCGCCAACTTTATGTGCATTTACAGTTGGAAAAGGGGCTTGGCTTCAACATCGTGCTGCTACACTAGCAATTTGGTGTATGTTTGCGCAGACGTTCCCATTATTTCAAGATACTGGTAAATACATGGTCGCATCGACGTATAATCCAACCATTTATACTATCCTTGGTGCTTTATCCTTATTAATAAATCTAGCTGTATTTGTTTATATGATTATGAAAGTAACTAAGACTAAACGTAATCCATATAAAGCTGAACTATATATTGATCATCCTGAATATAAAGCGATTAAAGCTTTAGCAGAATAAAAAAAACGGAAAATTTCCGTTTTTTATTTTTTGAGTAGTTCTTCTAGTTCGTTGAGTCGAAGTTCGAAGAGTTTTAATGCGTCTAAGGTTGCTTGGTTACTACGCATA
>JAJZTY010000060.1 GCA_021847325.1 Bacillota bacterium | reverse complement strand
ATCCCAACCTTCTACACAATAGATGGTATATACTTTCTCCACTGAATCCATTTCAAGTATTTGATCATAGGTATAAGTGATATTATTCTCAACAAGTCCATCTATTTTTAAGGAATATGAATCAATATCAACTTCTTGTATACCCGATATTGAATTATCTCTAGGTCCAACGGCTGGATCGAGTCTTACACCTTTATATTCCATTAATTCATTTTCTCTATACCTTGACAATGTGGCAGCGCTAATCATATCGTCTTCATTATTGGTAGGGTTACTTTCAAATGTACATGCGGATAGAAGTAAGACTAAACTTATTAGTACGATAATACTAAATCGTCTTTTCATATCATTCTCCTTGTTTATTAATGCTTTATATACCCAAAGTATATTCCTTTTATGCAATAAAAAAAGTAAACATTTAATGTGTTTACTTTGAAATATTTAATAATCGAACTAGATTATCCATTGTAGTGCTTAGATTCTCTAACGCTTTTAGTTTAGAAATACTGAAATCTACAGGTTGATTATTAATGCTTATAATTGATGTAATTCCATGATTATAGACTTCATCGATTTCTTCACCAATGGATCCAACAACACATAATACGGGTATACTTAGCTTCTTAGCTCTTCTTGAAACTCCAACTGGAACTTTTCCACGAAGTGTTTGTGAATCGATTCTTCCTTCTCCTGTAATGATTAAATCACATCCTTGTATAAGTTCGTCAAACTTTGCGATGTCTAGAATTGTTTCAATCCCTGATTGAAGCGTGCTATTAAAGAATGCGACCATACCTCCACCCATTCCACCTGCTGCACCAGCTCCAGGTATGTTTGACACATTTTTATCTAAATCTATTTTAATTCGTTCTGATAGATTTCTTAATCCTTGATCTAACTCCTTAACCATTTCATAATCTGCCCCTTTTTGAGGGCCAAAAACATAAGCAGCACCACTTTCTCCAAACATTGGATTATCAATATCACACATTGTGATAATGTTTGATTCACGAATTAATGGATGAATATTTGAAGTATCTATCGTTCGAATATTTCTTAAAGTACCACCGGTTGGAATAAATTCTTGATTAGTTCCATCATAGAATTTAACACCTAACGCAACAGCTGCCCCACACCCTCCATCATTTGTCGATGAACCACCTAAACCAATAATCATATTTCGACATCCTTGATTATAGGCAGAAATCATTAGTTCACCAACACCATAGGTTGTGGTAATTAAAGGATTTGGATGATCCTTCACTAAAGGTAATCCTGCACACGCTGCCATTTCAATAACCGCAATTTGATTCGGTAATATCCCATAGAATGATTCCATCTTCTCAAAATGTGGTCCACATACCTGACATGTTATCTTTTGTCCACCAGAAATTGAGAGGAAAGCATCAACTGTGCCTTCTCCACCGTCCGCAACTTCAATGCCTATTACTTCAATATCAGGATTGTGCTTATCAAATATAGTTTGTGTGACTTGAATGATTTGCGATGAAGTGAGTGTTCCTTTAAATGAATCTGGAATACATATAACACGTTTTAGCATAGATCTCTCCGTTATGTGTTTAGTTTTTTAATTTAACATACTTCTATTCAAGTACATAATCACCTGCAAAATAATACTGATGATTTTTATCTATCGCAATAGTGTGAAAACGACCACCCGAAATTGCCACAATATCATTCCAATTTGATACATTTAGTTGCCCTAAATTGTTACGTCCAACCGCAACTACTGTGCCATCATTTCTTAATCCAATCGAGTGATAACCTGCCCCAATAACTTGCTTAATGTCTGTCCATTGACCAACATCACACGCATCATCCTCAGGTTGTCCACCTGCACATACTACAGTTCCATCTGATCTTAAACCAATAACATGATAGGTCCCTGCTGAGATTTGGGTTATATTAGTCCAATTTAATATATTAGCTTGCCCATATTGATTTTCATTTGTACTAATTACAGTCCCATCTTTTCTAAGCCCATAACTATTATATCTTCCTGCACTAACTTGTATAATATCCTTCCATTGATTAACATCACAAGCGTCATATGTATCTTCACCAACACATAAAACTGTACCATCTTTTCTTAATCCTAAACTATGATACCTTCCACCTGATACTTGTATAATATCGTTCCATTGATTAACTTCAGTCTGATTAAAGTTGTTATAACCAGTGGCGATTACAGTCCCATCTTTTCTCAAACCTAAGGTATGAAATCCACCAGATGATATTTGTTCAATATCTGTCCATCCTTGAAAATCAAGTTGATGATATGTATTATCACCTGTTCCTCTAATCATTCCATTCTTATCAATATAAACACTAAAATCTCTTCCGGCACTGAGTAAATTAGTATAGTTAATGGATTCTTCAGTTTCATTGTTTGTATTCGACAAATCCGCTTTCCCAACTAAATAACTCGTATAAACATAAAACAATATAATTAAAGTGAATATACTAATTGTTAGAACTGCGATAATTTTTAATAGTTTATATATTTTATTTTTATCTTGTTTAGGTTGGTCCAAAGTGACTTCTTCTAACTCTTCTAAATCTTGAGTTTCAGTTTCTTCAGAGATATCTTTCATAATTAGATCTTGAACCTTAACTGAAAAGCTCTTTGAAATTTCTATCAAATTATATGAATCAGGAACAACCTCTCCCTTTTCCCATTTTGAGATTGTCTGTCTTGAAACATTTAGTTTCTTACCAAGTTCTTCTTGAGTTAACTTATACTTCTTTCGTAGATAGATTATATTTTTACTGAACACAACTTGCCCACCTTTATTCATTTACATAATCATATCAAAAAATAAAACAATTACCTATGTTGGCAATTGTTTATATCTTATGATTCGTAATTTTTACTGTTATTGTATTTATTTCTGTTTGATTTTTTCTTTCTATCTCTATCTTAATTTCATTATCTTCTTTTATTTCTTTAAATAATAGATCATCTGTATTTATATGATAGTAATCAGCTAATTTTAATAATTGATCCATATCTGGTACTGACTTATTCATTTCCCATGATACTAAGGTACGAACATCAATAGAAAGTTCATTTGATACTTCTTCGACTGTTTTCTTCTCTTTTTCTCTTAATGTTTTTAAGTTCGTACCTAGAATCATAGTGTATCCCCCAAGGTGTAAAACGTCTTACCAACATATGAATTCTTTGGGAATCTTATGATCCCCCCCAGAGTAAAACGTTTTACACTCTGATTATAGCTAGGATTTAAACATTAGGATGACAACTCTATTAGAATGATGTAAACTCTGGTTTACATTTCAAAAGAATACATAATAAAACTCTAGAACTCATTAGTTCAGTCTTTATGTTCGTATTCTTATGTAGTTATTATTTCAATGTCTTAAATAAATATACATTAAACTACTATAAGCTCTTAAGACAAAAGATCTATGTATAAACTAACTAATAATACTGTGCTAATATTCCACTTCCAACATTCAAAACATCTTTACTTACACAATAAACTTTACGACCTAACAATATTGTCTTTTCAGCCAACTCTTCATAAATATCCAAATCTGATTTTCGATTAACTTCTATCGTTTGATTCTCCCAGTCGACATAACCATAAAGTTTGTGTCCATCTTGAATGTATAATTCTTGGATTTGTTTCGAATGAATTGCCTTTACTATTTCATGTATATCATTACTCGCTTTACTCATTTCAACTGATTTAAATACATTACTGATTTTAGTTTTTAACTTATCTACGAAATAACTTTCAATCAAACTAAAGGTTTCGTTAAGAATCTCATCTTCTGTCATTGATTCAGGTGACTTCATGATACCTTTCTCAAATAAATCTTTATTCTTATTTAAATTTCGATAATGAATATATGTTTTATGTAGACTAATTAATACAATAGGTAATGGTTTTATCTTACTTAAATGTTCATAAATTGTATTTTCAACATATCTTAAGTATTTCTCAGTATCTATGTCGATATCATCTTTTTTACCACCCCGTCCATGCGTTATTCCTTGTCTACCATATGAACTATATCCACCGATTGTGCTAATATCTTCTGTTCTTTGATCTCCAATCACATCTTTTGCCTTAATCTTTACACTTGGATCAAACTGAATTGGATTGATGTTCTTACCATAAACTTCATAAACATTAAAATTATCTCGATCTAATGCTAGAACATAATAATGAATTATATTTTGTGATAATCGAATAAGTGGTTTGAAATTAATCTTTTCACCATAACTAATATATTGTTCAACCTCAAAAGGAAGCTTGTAGATATAACAATTTTTCTTATTTGTAAATATCGCTAAACCCTTTTGATTATATGACCAAAACAAACTATCTTGCTCAAGGTTAATTAATGGTTTGACAAACTCTTCAATCTCCAACTTATTATAATCTTTGACAAGTTTGTCTTTAGCTTGAGCAATTAATTTCTTGAATTCAATTCTATCCTTCTTACTTTCTAGAGGATGATTGTGCGTTGTAAGATATAGACTTATAAATGGACCTATTTCATTAAACGGACAATCATCAGGGAAATTATTAAGCACAAAAACTGACATAATAGTCCTCCTTTTTAATGAATGATATCTATTCATCTGTACCCACATTATACTACTTGAAACCAAATATAATAAAATGAATAACTAATCATCACTATCTTGAGGTACCGTTCGATCTATATCTTCTTCACTAATATTGCTTTTAAAGAGTGAAAGAAATACGATTATTGATACGATAATCACAATTATTTCCATGATATATCTACTTTCTGATAGTTAGCTCTATCTTTTTATACTGTAAACATATAACCTCGTATTTTATATATCAAATTCATGTACAATTATTAGTACAACTAAGAATGCTTAATAAAATAATAGTATTAATAACACATAGATGTGTAAAAAACATAAAGTATTATAAATCGTTACTTAACATTCCATAGAATTACTAATATACTAAAATTAATCTCATAAAGGAACAAAATAATGAATAATCAATTAAGTAAACCAAAAGTATACTTAGTCACTGGCGCAACTGGCTTTCTTGGAAATCGAATTGTAAAAATGTTACTGGAAGAAGGAAAGAAAGTAAGAGTTTTTGTAAGACAAGATTACTTGGATGATCGAGTTGAAGTGGTAAAGGGTGATTTAACAGACAGTGATTCGATTAGACGTGCAATAAATGGTGTAGATGTTGTATTTCATACTGCATCTTTTATCTCGTGGAATCCGAATGATAAGGATAAGTTAGAGAAGATTAATATCCAAGCTAATCGAGATATTATTGAAGCTTGTAAGGAATTTAAGGTATCTAAACTTATCTATACTAGTTCAATTGATGCGATTTATGAAGGTAAACCGATAAAGGATAGGGATGAATCATTACCTTATCCTAGTAAGTTTATTGATCATTATTCCTACACTAAAGCTGAAGCGGAAAAGGATGTCATATCCGCTAATGATGTAAACGGATTACTTACATGTTCACTCAGGACTGCAGGCATCTATGGACCTGGTGATAGAACTCGTTTACCTAGTATTATTGATGTCTTGAGAAAAGGTAATTATATGCAGCTTGGGGATGGGACAGCACACTTCTCACATGTTTATGTTGATAATTGCGCCTATGCACATCTACTTGCGGAAAAGGCATTAATACCTGGATCACCTGTTTGTGGTCAATGTTACTTTATTACAGATCATGAGTCTGGTTATTTCTTTGATTTCTTTAAACCAATATTAACTGCACTCGGTTATACCATTCCAAATAAAAAGATTTCTTATCGTATTGGAATGTTCCTTGCGTATATATCAGAATTTGTGTCTGAATTACCTTGGAATAAGAAAAATGCTCAACCGATGATAACTCGCTATACAGTCGCATCAACTGCACGCGATTTCTCATTCGTTCATGATAAGGCAACTCGTGATTTTGGTTATCATCCGATTGTGCCATTAGATGTCGCAATCCAGGAGACAATCGAGGATCTAAGACAAAGAGGATTTGCTAAAAAGGATTAATAATCGAAAGGTCTCTATGAGAAAAAATGATATTAAAAGAATATTTAGTTTAATGATTGCTCTACTAATTTTAAGTTCGTGTGATTCAATGAATCAAATAAATGATCGTGGTAGAATCAATATCCAATCATTATCAGATATTGATCAAGCAATTCAAGATATGACATTAGAAGAGAAAGCGGGTCAACTCATTCAAGCAGAAAGATCGAGTATTAGTATTTCTGATATTACAAAGTATAATATTGGATCGATACTCAGTGGTGGTGGAAGTACACCAAATCCGAACACTCCAGAAGCTTGGGTAAGTATGATTAATCAGATGAATGTGGCTGCGTTACAGTCTTCTTCTGGTATTCCTATAATCTATGGAGTGGATGCGGTACATGGAAATAATAACGTTAAGAATGCGACCATCTTTCCACATAATATTGGACTAGGTGCTGCGAATGATCCTGAACTGATGAAGGCCATTGGAATCGCAACCGCAAAAGAAATGTTAGCTGTTGGAGTCGATTGGAATTTCGCACCAGCTGTTTCGTCTGCACAAGATATTCGTTGGGGCAGAACGTATGAAAGTTATTCAGAGAATATTCAAAGAGTTGCGTCATTAGTAGTTCCTTATATTGAAGGTCAATTATCAGAAGGCATTCTCACCACAACCAAACATTTCATTGGGGATGGATATACAACGTTTCTCACTGGAGAAGATGATAATCTCATTGATCGTGGTGATGTGACCATGACAAAAGAACAAATGTTAGATGGTAATTTAAGTGCTTATATCGCTGCGATTGGTGCGAATACTAGCGCAATTATGGCCTCATTTAATAGTGTAAATGGTGTCAAAGTTCATGGGGATAAGTCTTTATTAACCGATTTACTTAGAGATGAACTACAATTCAAAGGTTTAGTTGTATCAGATTGGGAAGCGATTCATAAGATTGCCCCAACTTTAAATGAACAAGTCGCATTAGCTATTAACTCAGGTGTTGATTTACTTATGGAACCTTATAAATGGAAAGATACATATAATGCGATTATTTATAATGTGAATAATGGAAATATATCTCAAGAAAGATTGGATGAAGCCGTTAAAAGAAATCTTGTATTAAAATTTGAAGCAGGACTATTTGAAGATGGATTACTTAAAGAAGCAGGTATAGTTGGAACTCAAGAATCAAAGAAAATCGCAAGAGAAGCTGTATCTAAATCTCTTGTATTACTTAAGAATGAAAACATATTACCATTAGAAAAGAATGTAAAAATATACTTAATTGGACCCGCAAGTGATAATGTTGGTATTCAATGCGGTGGTTGGACATTCAGTTGGCAAGGTGAAATGGATCCCAATCTCAATAATGGGATTAGTCTTAAAGATGCACTTAATACAGTACTATCCTCAAACGGTGGAGAACTGGTTAGTAATCCAAATGATGCGGATTTGATTGTCTTGGCAATTGGTGAGAAACCCTATGCTGAAATGCATGGTGATACAGATGATTTATCACTTGATGGTCCTTTATCACTCACTGATAATATTAAAGCTGTAGAGCTTGCACAAACATTCAATAAACCTATCTTAACTATTATGATTGCTGGCCGTCCTCTTCTTATAAGTGATTACCTAGATCATTGGGATGCCTTTGTGATGGCATGGTTACCTGGGACTGAAGGCAATGGTATAACCGATGTTTTATTTGGGGATAAACCATTTCAAGGTACTTTACCATTCACATGGCCACTCACAAATGAACAAGCTAGTGATTCAATGAATATGGATAACTATAATAAGATTGAACATCAGTTTAAATATGGAGATGGATTAACATATTGACCAACAAAAAAAGCCTTTCTTAAGGCTTTTGTTTACTATGGTGCCGACTACAGGATTTGAACCCATATATTATATGACTTATATCATAAACATATTAATAGATAGATTAAATTTAATCCTTTAAACATGTAATTGGCAATACATGAATCCCGTCTTTTCTTGTATAACCCAAAGAACCTCCAGTAAGAATCATCTTGAATGTAGGTTTAGAATTTTTACTTTCCAATAGCTTCTCAAGCTTATTTAAGTTCTCAGCTGCTTTTTCTTCTAGTTTTCCACCAAGTTTAATTTCAATCAAGCCATATTCGCCACTAGGAAGTAATATAACAGCATCACATTCTAGCCCACTATCATCACGATAATGAAGGACTCTTCCATTCATAGAGCCGGCATAAATTCTTAAATCTCTTATACACAACGACTCAAACAAAAAACCAAATAATTCAAAATCTTTTAACAACTTCGATGGTGTAATATTAAGAACCGATACTGGAATAGAAGGGTCCACAAATCCACGTTTATTTGAAGTTCTTATTGATGTTTTAGATCTTATATTAGGTGCCCAAGCTTGAGTCTCTTCTATTACGAAAAGTTTTTGCATTTTTTCCATATAAGAGTATAAAGTTGGAGCTGTAATTCCGATATCATTTGCCCTCATATCTTCTAAAATAGTTGTGTAACTCGTTAGAGTTTGTACATTACGTGAATATGATTTCAAAAAGGATTCAACTCGATGAGAATCTGTTTTCATATCACCTAATTCATTAATATCATTATTATAAACTGATTTAACATATTGATTTACGGTATAAAGTGCTTGTTCAATAGGTGAATTTATACTTTGTGGCCACCCACCTCTACAAACTAAATATGCGATATCCTCAATAGTTTTACTAGAATTTACCGGTGAATACACATTATTTTCAAACAAACTCTTTAAAGATACTAATCCACTAGAATCTTGAGATTCAAACAGACTCATAGGATACATTTTGATTCTTGCAATTCTTCCAGTTCCTGTGTGCATTGTACTACCCAACAATGGCGTTGATGAACCCGTTAAAATATATTGTCCCATTTTCCCTGTATTATCAACATCTGATCGCACTACATCCCAAAGTATTGGCGCTGTTTGCCATTCATCAATCAACCTAGGTTTTTCTCCATCAAGCAATAAAGATGGTGCTGTATCTGCAATTAATAGATTGTTCACCATATTTGCAGGCTCTTGCATTCTCAATACACTTTTACAGTGCTGAAGTGCAGTTGTCGTTTTTCCACACCACTTTGGTCCTTCAATAAGCACAGCACCCATAGATTCAAGAGCTAACTTTATTTCTTTATCTACTATTCTAGTAAAGTATTTTTTCATTTTTTCACCTGTTATTATTATATATTATTGTTAGATATATATAAAGTGTATTTTACTATTTTCGACATTATTATTTTACTTATTTCTTATCATTGGTTTTACTATTTTCGAATTATTTGTTTTACTTTTTTCTGATTTCAAACTAAACCCCATTAAACTAGCAATTTACAAAAAATGCACTTCATATATTCTAATAATTTTTTATAAACACAACTTTAAGTTTTGAGTCAAATTACATTAAATACTACTTGAATATTTAAATTGATTATTCAAAATAAAAAGCCCTTTTGAAGGCTTTGAGTTTAAATGGTGCCGACTACAGGACTTGAACCCGCAACCTACTGATTACGATTCAGTTGCTCTACCATTTGAGCTAAGTCGGCGCTATTAAATCGTAATAAATTTAATAGTTCTTGTCAAACAAACAACTCATCATAACCTGTATTTTCATCATATTCTCGACTTGCGTTAATCGTATCACTCATATCCAATAGTGTAATTTCCATAGTAGTATGTACCAAACACCCATCCATAAGATGTCCACCAAAAACTTCCATCTTGGTATTAATCGCTGCGATATGCGCATGAATTTGATGTCTGACTAATGTCCCTGATAAGGCAAATACTTCTCTATTCTCTTCATCCTGTGCAACCGTCTTACCATCCGCTATACGAACACTCATCTTTGACACACTTCCAACAGCAGACACAATTGATCCAACTTTAATATTATACTTAATCGAAAATTGAATGAGTTCTTCCTTAATATCTTGACTTGGTTTTAATCGAATTAAATAGGGTTTCATAAAAATTCCTCTATAACTATTATACGCCAACCAATTAAAAATCGTACGCTGCCAGTACGATTTTAATAAACAAGGTTCTTTTTTTATATTTTAGGGGGAACAATGAAATGAAGTTTTGTTTATCGCTTCCCTTGTTATGAGATTAGTATAAAGTGTTTCTATGAAAATACAATGTAAAGAATGTGAAATTTATGTGAAATATTTTCATAATTATAAAATGATTGAAATATCCTTTATTTATAAGCGATTTATTATTTACTAATTTCACTTGTGAAATATAGAATCTATATTTAAATCAACTAAACTGATATACTGAGCTTAAGAGGACACCCTATGCAAGAAGTCTATTGCGTTACAGGTGCAGCTGGGCATTTAGGCCGTACCATT
>JAJZTY010000059.1 GCA_021847325.1 Bacillota bacterium | reverse complement strand
CTTCAAGGACGCCATTTATTTTAGCCCTTTAAATAAAGGGTTTTTTTATGCCATAATAGGAGTTGAAAGAGGTGGGGTATGACAGAATTTTTATTTTATAGTGTATTCGGTTTTATTACTTTTGGGATTTTTCTTATTCTATTAAAGTACACAATAAAAAGCGCAATTATTGAAGCACATCAAGAAATAAAAAAATAATCCAGTTAAATTGGATTATTTTTATAGTTGAGCTCCACATTTCTTACAATATTTAGCATCTTCATCGTTTAATGTCTTACAAGAAGGACAACGAACTTTAATGACTTCTTTTGATTCATTTAATAAATCAACTTCTTCTAACGCGTCATTAATCATACCACCCACTTGACTTGAATAGGGCTTTAAATCCTCACGTGCTTGTTTAGGATCTAATATAAGTCCAGATCCCGCTAGACCTCTAGCTCCTAATATAGAAATGGATTGACCAATTATGATTAATATAAAACCAATAAAACCATTTGCCATTGGATTTGATGAACCCATCATATCAAACGGATTTAAGAATGCAGTGAAGAATACCGATAGAAATAAGATAAATCCAATCAATGATATACCATTTCCAACATAATACAATGTCTTACGATTCTTAGAAATTTCCTTACTCATGTTAATTATCTTTCTGTTTAAATTTTAGATTGATTGAGAAATGTACGATTTTATGTCCTTCTTTAATCATATTCGAAGGAGTTATACTCACTAATTCATTTAATCGATCTTGAATTTTATTCATATCAAGTCTTGAAACATAACCAATAAGCTTTTTATTATACATCACTTGTGTCATGTTTATACCTGACTTGAGTTTTTGACTTAAATCTAATTTACTCGAATCATCGATTCTTTTTAGTATGTTTTGTGATGACCAAGCATCAATACCGATGACTCGCATTTCAATAATGTCATAGACTTCATCTTTTTTAAATTTTAATTCTTCTGTATGACTATTTGTAATAATGGAATCTAGATCTAATTGACTTTGTTTAGTTTCTTCATTTCTGAGTGTTAATTCATCTGTTAGTTCATGGGGAAGAATAGGTTCTAAATTATCATTAGCTTGTTTAATTTCAGGAGTAATCTGATTGAAATCCTCTTTCGATGTTTCATCACGAATAATTTTAATCGCATCGACTTCACTTATTACTTCAGGTTCAGGAGAGATGGGATGATTTGGTTCTTTTTCGATTGACTTCTCTGTATTAAAATCTTGATAATTCTTTGATTTAAAACTGAGAGGTAATAAGAATAAATAGAAGCCAAACGTCATTAATATAAATGATCCTCCTAAATATAATCCAAGCATAAGGGTCTCAAATGAATCAAAGTCTTGAAAAACCCAGTATGTTAGATAAATACCAGCAATAAATAGAACTAAACCAATGAGAGATGTTAAAATTTTCATATGAATATTTTAACACATGCATTGTGCGATGCAAGTCAAAGGAAAGTATGTCATAATAGTATGGATGGAAGAAAACTACTACGAAAAACAAATAGAATTGATCGAAGAGAAGATTAAAAATAATCTATGGGATGAAGCGTATCAACTTGTGCTTGAAGAATTAAGCATGCCATATATTCCACAGAATTTTTTTAATGAAATAAAGCGTTTAGAAAACGATATTAAATCGAATTTAAAGTACAACCAAAAAGTAAATATTATACAAGATGAAGATGAATTAAGAGCACTTTTAAAATTAGATGAAATGGCTCAGATTAAAGCTTTAGATCAAATGAGTCGATTAAATTTAAGACAATATGATACACTCGTACAGGATACCTTTGATTTATTAAAAGATCGATTATTTCAAAACCTTTTTTTACGTATTTGTATTGAACAACAACTTACAAATGAGTATAAAATACATTCCGATGGGATTGAGTATTCATTAATCCCAGCTAGCCTATGTTTACCTGAGGATAGTGAAGGGGTAGAAGGGGCGTATGCCTTATTAAACGAGTGGTGTGAGAAAAATCCATCCTTACTGAATTTATGTTTAGAGAAGTTACAGTATGAAGGTTTAATGGCTTTGCCCATCAGTTATACTGAAGATGAAGCCTATGATTTAGCGTATCAAGTTCTTGAAGAAGTATTCTTACAAATCTCGGATGAGAAGGAATGGAATGCGTTTAAGCAACAGCATAATCTCGGTTATAACAGCCTTAGCACTCATTAGTTGACAGTGCTAATAACTGTGTTATAATATACAAGCAACAAGGAGGTCCTTATGAAAACTACATGGACAATGATTGAAAAAACAAAAGGTGAATTAAAAGTCGACATCGAGGGAGATGTTTGGCAAAATGCTCAAAAGAAGGCATTTAATAAATTAGCGAAAGATGTACAACTTCCTGGTTTTCGCAAAGGGAAAGCTCCTCTAGATCTAGTTAGAAAACAAATTGCGGAACAAAATATCTTAATTGAAGCTGTTGAAAGTATTGCGCAAGAAGCACTTGATTTAGGGTTAGTCGAACACAAATTAAATCCAATTACACGTCCAGAATTAGGTATGGACGCGATTAGTACTGAAAAAGTAAGTATTAAATTTACGTTTGAAGTATTAGGTGAAGTAACACTTGGAGAATATAAGAATTTAGGTATTACCAAGGATGTAGCGACAGTAACGCCTGAAGAAGTTGAAGCTAAACTAGAAGGTTTACGTGCTCAATTTGCGGAACTTGTTTTAAAAGAAGAAGGTTCTGTTGAACATAAAGATACTGCAATCATTGATTTCGAAGGATTTAAAGATGGTGTTGCGTTTGAAGGTGGGAAAGGTGAGAACTTCTCTTTAGAGATTGGTTCTAATACATTTATTCCTGGTTTTGAAGATGCTTTAGTTGGTATGAAGAGTGGAGAAGAGAAAGATGTGACTTTAACTTTCCCTGAAAACTATCAAGCTGAGCATTTAGCTGGACAAGAAGTTGTGTTTAAGGTAAAAGTGAATGAAATCAAGTCTAAGCAATTACCTGCTTTAAATGATGATTTTGCGAAAGAAGTTAACCAAAAAGATATTGATTCCTTAGATGCATTAAAGGCTAAATTTGAAAAAGATATTTTAGCAGATAAAGCTAAAAAAGCAGAAGATGATTACAATAATGCGTTATTAACACGTGTAGTTGAATCATCCACTTTAGAAGTTCCTGCAGTTTTAGTAGATGATGAAACACAAACAATGTTAGAAGATTTTGCGAATCGTCTTCAACAACAAGGTTTCTCATTAAAACAATACACTGAAATCACTGGTCAAACTGAAGATGATCTACGTGCTCAAATGAGAATCGATGCGGAAGGTAAAGTTAAGGTTCGTTTAGTCCTTGATGCCGTTGCGAAAGCAGAAAATATTACAGTTACACATGAAGAAATAGACAATGAATACAAGACGATAGCTGAAACCTATCAAATGGATTTAGAACGTGTTAAACAATTAGCACCAGAAGGAACCATCGCATATGATTTACGTTTACGTAAAGCATATGATTTGATTCGTGAATCCAATCAATAGATAAGACGCTATGCGTCTTATTCCTTCTATAGGAGGTTAAGATGGAAAAACTAGAATTAAACATCCCGGTTATAGCGACTAGGGGCGTCCTCATCTTCCCAGGACAAGAAGTCATGATCGAAGTTGGACGAGATAAGAGTATTAATGCGGTCGAAGAATCAATGGCATACTTTGATGGACAAGTATTTATTGTGAGTCAAAAGGATGTCTTGGTCGATGATCCACACAGTCAAGATTTATATACGATGGGTACAATTTGTCGTATTAAAACAACGAAGAAAAAAGAAGGTTTCTTACGTGTAACCTTTATTGGTCAAGAACGTGCAAGTATAATTCGTCTAAGTGAAGATGAACGTATGTTATTTGCGAGTGTAAAACCTGAAGTGGATGTACGTGGAGATAACTTAGAAGAAATGGCGTTGGTTCGTCAAATTGCCAAAGGTTTAGAACAAATTACCAATATTGGTCAATCATTTCCACCTGAAGTGTTTAGTCAATTAACAAAAGGGGTTAGCGCTGAACAATTAGCGGATCAAGTCGCACAATACTTCCCAATGAATTTAGATGAACGTCAGGGTTTGTTGGAAGAGTTGGTTCTAAATCAAAGATTGTTGTTAATTATTTCAAATCTTAAAAAAGAAAAAGAATTAACGAATATCGAACAAGGTATTAATGAAAAAGTACGTGAACGTATTGAAGAAAATCAACGTGAGTATTACTTACGTGAAAAACTTCGTGCAATTAAAGAAGAGTTAGGGGATGTGCCTAATTCAACCGATGATATGGAAACTCTTCGTCGATTGGTTGAAGAAAATCCATATCCTGCAAATATTAAGGCTAAAGCGTTAGAAGAAATTCAACGTTATGAGATGTTGCCAAGCTCATCCGGTGAGAGTGGTGTTATTCGTACCTATTTAGATTGGTTACTGAATGTTCCTTGGTGGCAGGAATCGCATGACAATGAAGATTTAACGGCTGTGCGTGCTGTTTTAGATCATGATCACTTTGGATTAGAAAAAGTGAAAGATCGTATTATGGAATATCTAGCAGTTAAGACAATGACAAAGAGTCTTAATGCGCCTATTCTATGTTTAGTAGGGCCTCCTGGTGTTGGTAAAACATCTTTGGCGAAGTCCATTGCGAATGCATTAAATCGTAACTTTGTAAAAGCATCCTTAGGGGGTGTTCGTGATGAAGCTGAAATTCGTGGTCATCGTAGAACATATTTAGGTTCTTTACCAGGACGTGTTATTCAAGGAATGAAGAAGGCAGGGGTTATTAATCCTGTATTCTTGATTGATGAAATAGATAAGATGGCTTCTGATTATAAGGGTGATCCAAGCTCCGCAATGTTAGAGGTTTTAGATCCTGAACAAAATGCAATGTTTTCTGATCACTACTTAGAAGAACCTTATGATTTAAGTAAAGTTATGTTTATCGCGACAGCGAACTATCTTGAAGATATTCCAGCCGCATTACGTGACCGTTTAGAAATCATCAACTTATCCTCTTATACAGAAGATGAGAAGGTGAATATTGCGACAGAACATTTAATTCCTAAACAAGCTGCTTTAAATGGTTTAAAACCTAAACAATTTAATGTCTCTGATAAAGTTATCTTACATATCATTCGAAACTACACACGTGAAGCGGGTGTACGTCAACTCGAAAGACATGTGGCCGCATTATGCCGTAAATCTGTTCTTGCGATCCTTAAAGATGGCAAGAAATCCATTACTGTTACAGATAAATTGATGATGGAATGGTTAGGTAAAGAAATATTTGAATATGGTAAAAAAGAGAAAACAGATCAAGTTGGGGTTGTGACTGGATTAGCGTATACTTCATTTGGTGGAGATGTTCTACCAGTTGAAGTCACAAGCTTTGAAGGTAAAGGACGATTAATCGTAACTGGCCAATTGGGTGAAGTTATGAAAGAATCCACTGAAATTGCATTAGGTTATGTGAAATCAAATGCGAAAAAATACAATATTGATCCTAAATTCTTTGAATCAAATGATATTCATATTCACGTTCCTGAAGGAGCAGTTCCAAAGGATGGCCCAAGTGCAGGTATAACACTTACAACTGCGTTAGTTTCTGCATTAACCCATATTCCTGTTCATTCAGATTTAGCGATGACAGGTGAAGTTACTCTTCGTGGTAATGTATTACCTATTGGTGGTTTAAAAGAAAAATCGCTTGCGGCTCATCGTGTAGGAATTACCAAAATTCTAATACCTAGGTTGAATGCGAAGGATTTAGATGAATTGCCAAAGATTGTAAAAGAAAATATTACGTTTGTTCCAGTTGAATCCATGGAACAAGTTCTAAAGGAAGCATTGGTGAAATAATGAATTGTTTTATCCCAGCCAAATTCTTAACAACTGCGGTTGAAAAGAAACAATTTCCTGAGACAACACTGCCTGAATTTGTGATGGCTGGTAGAAGTAATGTTGGGAAGAGTTCTCTTATTAATGCGCTTACGAATCAAAAATCCTTAGCGTATGTAGGGAAACGACCTGGTAAAACGCGCTACATTAATTTCTATCTTGTAGAAGATCGAGTAATGTTAGTGGATGTGCCTGGTTATGGTTATGCTCAACGTTCTCGTTTTGAACTCCAACAATATGGAAAGATGATGGAGGATTACTTCCAACTTCGAAAGATTAACGCTGTATTACTTGTTATTGATTGTCGACATGGGTTGACTGAAGATGATGAAGATATGCGAGAGTTTATCGAAAGTAAGAATATTCCTATCTTGATTGTTGCGACTAAAGCGGATAAATTAACTTTCTCTAAGAAGCTTCAAGTTAAAGCTGAGCTTACACAAAAGTATAAACATCCTGTTGTTCTATTTTCTTCCCTCAATAAATTGGGTTTGGAAGAAGTGGATCAATGGTGTATCGATCATATGTAAAAGGCAAGTCATTGCCTTTTTTTGATAATATTACTTGTATCTTAGTTAATAGAAGTGTATAGTGATGTATGTCACAAATAATGTGATTATATTATCTATATAGAATGTATTAATGAAGAAGTTATTATTAGAATTAGGTGTTTTGTTTATATTAGTGGGTTGTACATCAGGACCAAAAGTCTATAATGATGGGACATATAGTGGAACAGGTGTTGGTAAGAAAGGTGATGTTGTCGTATCTGTTACATTTAAAAATGATAAGATTACTGCGATAGAAATAACTGCACAAGAAGAAACTCCTGATATTGCGAATATCGTGTTTGAAGAGTTACCTGCTAAGATTATTGAAGCTCAGACAACTGAAGGTCTAGATACTTATGCTGGGGCAACATATACGTATGATGCGGTAATTAATGCGGTTAATCAAGCGATTGAAAGTGCAAAAATCGCAAAATAAAAGCTCATATTTATGAGCTTATAACAAGATTAAATTGATTTCCTGAAGGATCATTTACAATTAGTGAATGATCTTTTTTTGTGTAAGGATAATTTTGTTCATTTAGTTTATTTTCTATCAGATCTAAATTATCTTGACTTGGAAAACTAAGGTTTGCGGTAATCAATCCAGGTGTATTATGATCAGCTGGTCGAACGCCTTTACCATTCCATACATTTATTGCGATATGGTGATGATACTTTCCATAGGACATAAAATGGGCTGAATTAGGAATTTCTATAACAGTATCTAATCCCAATATTGTTGTATAAAATTTCTTTGTATTGATTAGTTCACTCACATGTAAATGCAAATGTCCTAAGATTGTTTTATCATCGAGACCTTTAAATTCAATATCTTTAGCTGAATTTAGTACAGATTGTACATCCATTGGTCCATTATCTGATAATATATCTAGCTTTCCATTTACCCATTTCCACGTTGTATCCGGTGTATCTGCAGCAATCTCAATACCGTTTCCATCTGGATCGGCTAAATAGATTGCCTCTGAAATACCATGATTACTTGCGCCTTGTAGAGGTGTACGATTCTTTATGAAGTGGTTTAAGATAGATCCTAATTCTTTACGACTTGGAACTAAATAGGCAACATGATATAGTCCAGCAGTACGTGTTTGGCTCGTATGTCCATTCTCAAGTTCTATTAATGTTAATAGAATGGTATTGTTTACACCTAAATTTGCTTGTCTATTTGTTTGATTAATTAACTGCATTCCGATTGTTTTAGTATAAAATTCAATTGAACGATTTAAGTTAAGAACACGTAGTTCAACCGAACTTATATGGGGTATTTCTTTTGTGTGATAGTTTTTCATATAAATACTTCCTTTTAGTAAGTAAATTATCTAATATTTGTGTCTTATTGTCTATTCATATGCTTTAGATATTTAATGCTTTATGTGTTTATCTTATGTATAATTTGTATAAAGGAGCATTCTATGAGACTCTATCCAACATTAATGAATCGTATCCATCTTACTCATCGTATTAGGTGTGCCGTTGCTTGTGCTGAAGATGAAACTGTATTATCGTCTATTATTCAAGCGTATGATTTAGGGTTAATTGAGCCTGTATTATATGGAAATAGACAAGAAATACAAGAAATCTTAAATGATCGAAGTGAGTTGTTTGAAATAGTTGATGCTCAAACGAAAGATGAAGCTTGTGCACTAGCGGTAAAATCAATCTTTAATGAAGAGAATCAATTATTGATGAAAGGTTTTGTCGATACAAGTGTTTTATTAAAAGCTGTCTTAAACAAAGAATGGGGGATAAGAGATAAATCTGTTTTATCACATGTTTGTGTTGCGACACTTCCTCATAGTGAAAAACTATATTTCATATCCGATTCTGCGATGAATATCTTACCAGATCTTATGACTAAAAAATCTATTATTGAAAATGCGGTTAGTGTTGCGATTTCTTGTGGGATTGAAATGCCAAAAGTAGGTGTGTTATCGGCTATTGAAAAGGTCAATGAGAAAATGCCTTCAAGTGTTGATGCGGACTTATTAAGTCAAATGGCAAAAAGAGGTGAGATTTTACATTGTACAGTAGATGGACCTTTTGCGTTTGATAATGCGATTGATGTACATGCGGCTCATCACAAAGGTGTGAAGCACCCAAATGCTGGTGAGTGCGATATATTAATTGTGCCTAATATAGAAGCGGGTAATATTTTATATAAGTCCATTTCTTATTTCTCTAAAGGAGATGTGGCTGGATTAGTAGTTGGAGCTAAAGTTCCAATTATCCTTACATCGCGTGCTGATTCTGATGCGGATAAACTAAATTCTATTGTGTGTGCAATCTTAAATTTAGGAGATAAAAATGGCTAAAATACTTATTTTAAACTTGGGGTCTACTTCTTCAAAAGGTGCATTGTATCATGATTTAATTGAAATAAAGTCGTTTACATTAAGACATTCTACGGATGATTTAGCACCGTACAAAAAGATAATTGATCAAGTTGATTATCGTAAAAAATGTGTAGAAGACTGGATGGATCATGAAGGATATAAAATGAATGAGATTGATATATTTTGTTTAAGAGGGGGTTTAGTAAAACCAATTCCAAGTGGAATTTTTAAAATAAACGAATCAATTGTGGAGGATGTTAAACAAGAAAGATATGGTGCACATTCAAGTAATGTAGGGCTTGTGATTGGTTATCTTTGGTCATTAGAGTATCAAAAAGATGCGATTTTCTTAAATGCGCCGGTGACTGATGAATTGTCAGATTTAGCTCGATTTACTGGTCTTAAAGGTGTTGAAAGACGTTCTGTTTTTCATGCTTTGAATCAAAAACAGATTGCTTTACAGTATTCTAAATCCATAAATAAATCATATGATTCATTGAATTTAGTGGTCTGTCATTTAGGTGGAGGTATCAGTGTTGGTGCACATGCAAAGGGAAGAATTGTGGATGTGAATAATGCATTGGATGGAGAAGGTCCATTCTCACCTGAAAGAGCCGGACAATTAAGTAATTTTATGGTTCTTGATTTAGTTGAATCCATAAAAGATATTCCTAGCATAAGAAAATTATTAGCGGGTAAGAGTGGTCTTGTATCGCATCTTAATACGAATAGTATGATGGAAGCAATTAAATTGGCTGCTCATGATGAATATGCTAGTAAAGTGATACAAGCCATGATTTATCAAATTGCTAAACAAGTTGGATCAATGGCAAGTGTATTAAGAGGGGATGTAGATCAAATTCTAATAACCGGTGGATTGGCTTATAATTCTGAATTTGTTCATCAAATTATTGATTATATTAAATGGATTGCGCCAGTAACTGTATTCCCTGGTGAAGATGAATTATTTGCTTTAGCTAGTGGAGCGGTTCGATATTTAACAGGAGAAGAAGGTTTAAAAGTTTACTAAAATTTCACATGAAAACGCTTTCAGTTTATAAAAAGCTTTGATATAATTAAGGTACCAAATGAAAGGTCGTTCAACGTGCTCTTAGTGTACAACGTCTGTCAAGATTTAATAAACGTATTAACTGATTGACAGTCGTTTTGTGTTAAGGTGACATAGACGGCTTTTCTTTTCGTAAGGAGAGAAAAATGAATAAATTTGATTACATGCAAAAATACGGTTATGAACAATTAGTGTATTTACATGATCGTCATTCAGGTCTTAAAGGGATAATTTGTATTCATAATACAACTTTAGGACCAGCGCTTGGTGGAACTCGAGTATGGGAGTATGAAAACGAAGAAGATGCAGTTTATGATGTTTTACGTTTAGCCCGTGGTATGACTAAAAAAGCGGCATGTGCTGGCTTAAATTTAGGTGGGGGTAAGGCAGTTATTATTGGAAATTCAAAACAATTAAGAAAAGATACAGTTCGTCGTGAGGCATTCTGGAGAGCATTTGGTCGTTATATTGAAGGCTTAGGTGGACGTTATATTACGGCTGAAGATGTTGGTACATGTCCTGAAGATATGACATTAGTTCGTATGGAAACAGATCATGTTTTAGGCTTACCGACAACATCAGGTGATCCATCACCATTTACAGCATATGGTGTATATAAAGGGATAAAAGCATGTATAAAAGAAGAGA
>JAJZTY010000058.1 GCA_021847325.1 Bacillota bacterium | reverse complement strand
TTCTATATGCAATGTATGCGGATGGAAATGTTCCTGATAAGCCTTATCGTAAATCAGCTAAGACGGTTGGATTAGTTATTGGTAATTACCATCCACATGGTGATAGTAGTGTTTATGAAGCTATGGTGCGTTTAAGTCAATATTGGAAAATGAATATTCCTTTGGTTGATATGCAAGGAAATAATGGATCAATCGATGATGATCCAGCAGCAGCAATGCGTTATACTGAAGCTCGTTTATCTTCCTTTGGTCATTTTTTACTGAAAGATATTGATCAAAATACAGTTAATTTTACACCTAATTTTGATGATACTAGTAGTGAACCATCTGTATTACCGGGGATAGTGCCACAATTGCTTGTGAATGGCGCAACGGGTATTGCGGCAGGATATGCTACGAATATTCCACCACATAATCTTAAAGAAGTCATAGAGGCTTGTATTTATCGATTAAACAATCCAAACTGCACTATTTCAGACATTTTAGAAATTATGAAAGGACCTGATTTTCCTACCGGTGGTATCGTGCAAGGTAAAAAAGGTATTTTAGATGCATTCACAACTGGTAAGGGAAGAGTAGTTATTCGTGCTAAAGCAGAAATAGTTCAATCAAAAACAATTCAACAAATTTTTATAACGGAAATTCCGTATGAAGTAATTAAAAGTAATTTAGTTAAGAAACTGGATGATATTCGTCTAAATAAACAAATAGATGGAATTATAGATGTAAGAGATGAATCTGATCGAAACGGTTTAAGAATCGTGATTGATATCAAAAAAGAAAGTGATGCGAATCTAATTCTTAATTATTTCTATAAAAATACAGATTGCCAAGTTTTTTATAATTACAATATGGTTGCGATTGTGAATCAAAGACCAGTTTTGTGTAGTGTTATTGATATGTTAGATGCTTTTACTTTATTTAGAAAAGAAGTAATACTTAGACGTTCGCAGTTTCAATTAGATGAAATGGAGAAACGTTCTCATATATTAGAAGGATTAATAAAAGCGATTTCTGTTCTTGATGAAGTAATTTTAATTATTCGTTCTTCAAAAGATAAAACGGATGCTAAAAATAATCTAATTAATCGTTTTGCTTTTACAAATGAACAAGCTGAAGCGATTGTAAGTTTAAGATTGTATCGTTTAACAAATACGGATATTTTGGAAATAAAAGATGAATTAGCTCAATTGAGTGTAGAGATTCAACGTTTAAAAGGAATTCTTTCGAATGAAACACTACTGAATAATGTATTTGTTAAAGAATTACTGGAAGTTATTAAGTTGTTCGATACGAATAGACGATCAAAAATTGAAAGTGAAGTTGAAGAAATAGTTATTAATAAGATGAGTATGATCCCGAATGAAAAGACGGTAATTACTGTAAGTCGTGATGGTTATATTAAACGTGTTTCTGTTCGTTCTTATCAATCAAGTGAAGGGATCCTTCCGGCCTTAAAAGAGGGGGATCAACTTATTGGTATAAGTGAAGCTGAAACATATGACACAGTTCTATTGTTTAATGATAATGGCTCCTATGCCAATATCCCACTGTACTCACTTGAAGAAATGAAATGGAAAGATATCGGTAATCACTATGGTCATTATGTTAAATCAGAAGATCATACAAAATTAATATCAGCTATTTTGGTAAAATCGTTTAATACAGATGCTTACATTGTCAGTGTTTCTGAAAATGGTTTTATTAAGAAATCGATGATTAAGGATTATCAAGTTACTCGTACTTCTAAAACATATGATGCGATGAATTTAAGTAAAAATGACAAAGTGATTTCTAATTTTGTCGCTTATCAAGAAGATGAAGTTGTCATTTGTAGTCAAGAAGGGTATTGTGTTCGTTATACCTTTGATATGATTCCTTCGACTCAACCGAAATCTAAAGGTGTTAAGGCAATGAACCTAAGTTCTAGTGATTCGATTGCGTATGCATGTACTTTAAATCAACAAAATGCTTTATTATTTATCACTGAGAATGGTTTAATGAAACGAATTAAACAATCTGAGATTACTTCATTTAATCGACCAGCTAAAGGTGAATTAATTAGTAAAAAAGTAAAATCAAATCCTCAAAAAATACATTATATTCAAGCGGTACAAGTTTATGATGATGTTCGTTTAACACATGATTCTAATCGTTGGATACAAGCTAAGGATGTCCCTTTAATGGATAAAACACAGACATTTAGTCAAGTTATTGATACAAAGAATTCATTCTATTGTGTACGTATGATAGAAGAAGTTAAGATTGTTGATTTTAAAGAAGAGATTAAAAAAGATCTAGACGTTAAACTAGATCTTGAAGAGAGTGAAGAACATCACTCAGATGTAGAATTTATTCACTTTGATTTATAAGATTTAAAACATATTCGTTTAAATCATGTGATTGTTTGAAATGAGCATAGGCAAATTTCTTAATAGTAGCATTTGCTTCATGGAACTGGGCTAGAAATAGCCCTTTTGTATTCGCAAGATAGGCAGCTTGTATTCCATTTAAAGTAGAATCAATAACAGTAAGAGTATTCGCTTTGATATTTAACAATCGAGCTACTTTTAAATAAATATCTCCTTCAGGCTTTGAATTAAGCACTTGTTTAGCGCTGATAATATGTGTATTTTCATAATCAATTTTAAACAAATCTAATAATTTCTTCATTCTATCTAATTTTAGATTTGTACAATAGATTAATTGATATACTCTAGACCATTGAGTTAAATAGGCTAGGTGTTCATTGTTAATTTGAACTTTACCGTTATCGATCATTTCATTGAATGTAAGTTCAACTTCGTTAAAAAATGGCGCAATCTTTGGATATTCTCTTCCTAACTTTTCTCTCTTTTCTAAATGCGCATCATAGTAAGCCATTCGAAATTGTTCTGATATTTCTACTTGATGTTCAGATTCAATTCGATCCCAAATCTTATTTTTGATTTTATACAAATCAAATATAAAGTCATCTAATGTAATAATGAGTGTTTTTTCTAGATTCATGAAATTATTTTGCCATATTTCAATTTAAAATGGTATTCATATACACTCAAAAAACATCAATGTTATAATAAATACATGAAGAACTATTTTAAACCAGATGAAATCAAAGATTTAATCAGTGAGATATCTTTTGATTGGATTATAGAAAATAAAATTGATTTTCTTATAATAGATGTTGATAATACATTAGTCGTAAAAGGGACCAATCAGGTTGATCAATTAACCAATGATTGGTTAATTAAATGTATAAAGCAATGTAAGACAGTATTGATTTGTTCAAACAATACAAGTACAGTTGCTCATGATTTAGCAAAACGATACGGTTGTTTTGGATTTAATTTAGCTTTAAAGCCATTTAAAATAAGATTAAATCGATTTATTTCTCAAAATAATATAGAATATACTAATGCTTGTATTATCGGTGATCAATTATTTACAGATATTTGGTTAGGTAAAAGATTTAAGTTTAAGACTGTACTTGTGCAATTATTGGATCGTCAAGATTATGGACTTACAAAGCTATTTAGATTTATTGAGGCATTCATATTGGAGAAAAAACATGGTAAATAAATGTGTTGGTTGTGGAGTAGAATTGCAGATTCAAAATCAGAATGAATTAGGATTTGCGAATTCTTTGGATTCTTTGTATTGTAAACGGTGTTATAGAATAAAACACTATGGTGATTATACATCGATTAAGAAACATAGTGTATCCTCAGATAAAGTATTTGATGCGGTTATGAAAATTGAAGGTGTTATATTGCTTGTTATTGATGTAACTGATATAGATTCAGGGCTATTTACAGGAATTCAAAGACATCTTGCTAATCGTGAGTTTATAATTGTTTTAACTAAATGGGATTTATTACCTAAAACAGTATCTAAACAGAAAGTAGAATCTTATTTACTGAATAAACTGCGAGATATGCCGATTAATGTATTAGGAATTGCGATGAGCAGTGATAAAGGTAAACTTGGTTTAACTAATCTTGTTCAACAGATTAAACGGTTAAAGATTAAGAGTCTTATTGCGGTTGGTTATGCCAATATGGGTAAAAGTACTTTGATTAATGCTTTAATTGGTAAACAAGATCATTTAACGATATCACCTTATCCACATACAACACTTGAGATTAATCAAATTAATTGGGATTTAGGAACAATATATGATACTCCAGGTATTAAGATTGAGAATAGTTTCTTTGATACATTGGAGTTTGAAGAATTCGAAAAATACAGTGTTCAATCTGCGTTTAAACCAAAAACATATCAATTGGATTCTGCTCAAACATTTATTATTGATAAGATTGGCTTAATCAATGTTATTCCAAAACAAAATGCATCAATAACTTTATATTTCTCAAATCAGTTAGATATTCATCGTACAAAATATACGAATATTACGTCTTATATAGAGAAACATCCTGAATGCCTACCTTTGAATTTAAAAACAAAGAGGATTGTAGATAAGTTTGATAAGTTTGATGTTGTGTTTAAGCAATTAGGTTGGTTTTGCTTAAATGGTGAATTTGAATTAGTCGAAGTTAAAACGAGTTTAATCGATCAAGTAATTACAAGAAAGGCTTTAATATAATGTTAAACACAAAACAAAAGAAACAGTTAAAAAGTATGGGGAATACACTTAGACCTTTATTTAATGTAGGGAAAGATGGGATTAGTGTTAATTTGATTGAAACACTTGAAGACTCATTACGTGCCCATGAATTAGTAAAAATAAGTGTTTTAAAATCATGTGCGACACCTGTTATGGAATGTGCTTTGGATATTGTTTCAATGACACATAGTGAGCTTGTACAAGTTATTGGTCGTACTATTTTGATTTATAAACAAAGTGATAAAAAGAAAATTCAATTGGTATGAAGAGAGTTATTCTTTTTGGAGGAAGTTTTAATCCACCCCATATAGGACATTTGAAACTAGCATTAAATAGTTTGAATTTTCTTAATGCTAATGAGTTGTGGTTTATTCCAACATTGAAAAGTCCTTTAAAAGATATTGAATTGGCTTTATTTGAACATCGTTGTGCGATGATTGAATTATTGATTAAGCCTTATCGTAAATTAAAATTATCACGGGTTGAATCAGAATTAGGTGATATTAGTTATACTTATAATACGGTTGAGTTGTTGCTTAATCGATATAAGGATATTGAATTCATCTGGTTAATGGGTTCAGATCAAGCTTTAAAATTTGATCAATGGTATAAATATGAAGAATTATTAAATCTAATAAAATTTGCGGTATATAGACGATCAGAATCTGATGTTATCGATCATAGATTTATCGAAATATTTACTGATGAGTTATTCGAAAATGCTAGTCAGAAGATTAGAGAAGGGCATGTTCATTTGACAAGTCCTACTGTAATTCGTTATATGATTGAAAATGAATTATATGTAGAAGAAATAGCTGCATCTTTAATGTCCTCGAAGCGTTTTGATCATACGAAAAGTGTTTGTGAATTAGCATTGTCACTTGCAAGTCATCATAATGTTGATATTCATCAAGTGTATATTGCGGCTTTATTTCATGATTGTGCAAAAGAGTGGTCTACTCAAAGGTCTAAGGATTGGTTAAAATTTGTTTATCCTGATTATGTTAATCAACCTCAAGCGTTATGGCATCAGAAATTAGGTGCAGCCTATTTAAAAAGGGTGTTACATGTTCGCGATAAACGTATATTGAATGCGATTTCTCATCATGTAGAAGGATTTAATGATGATGTCGCAAAGATTGTATACATAGCAGATAAGTGTGAACGTACTCGTAAGTATGATAGTTGTTCATTGATTAATTTAGCCATGTTAGATTTGGATAGGGCTTATATTGAAGTTAAAAATGCTCAGGTTCAATGGCTTGAGAGAGAAAGGGAAAAGATTGGATAATTTAAAGAAATTAGTACATTTTCTAGATGAGAAAAAAGCGCTTAATATAAAAGTTCTTGATTTGAGTTCTACGAGTTCTATGGTTTCATATGCGATTATTGCGGATGCGAGTAATACTCGTTTGTTAAATGCATTAAAGGATTATTGCGTTGAGTATGCAGAGTCAATTGGATATGTTTTACATCATGTAGAAGGTCATTCTGAAAGTGATTGGATACTTATTGATTTAGGGACTGTTTGTATTCATTTATTCTTAACTGAATCTCGTTTTTATTATCGTTTAGAAGATTTGTGGTTAGATAAATTAATTAAACTATGAAACATTCATTTGCTGAATATTATCATGAACTTGTCTTTGATTATGATATTTATCTCGATTATTTTAATTGGGTAAAACGTGAGGTTCGTGGAGAAACGATTTTAGAATGTGCATGTGGAACCGGTTATTTAAGTCATTTACTTGCTAAGGACGGATATAAGGTTGATGCATTAGATAATGATGAAAGTATGATAGGCTTTGCTAAGCTTAATCATAGAAATGATCGCTTAAATTTTCATTGTCAATCGATGTTTGATTTGTCTCCATTTGGTATGTATGATGCGATTATCATTTTCTTAGATAGTTTAAATTATTGTAGAGATATAAATGAGTTACGATTATTCTTTAAGCAAGCGTATGATCATTTAAATCACAATGGAATACTTTTATTTGATATACATCATCCCAATCGCTTAGATGAATTTGTGGATGAATATGTTGAAGAAGGATTTATACTTGATAATAGTTATCAATGGTCGATTCAGTCAGATGGTAATAGAATTCATCACAATATTGTAGTGTATGAAGATGATTCATTGTTTATTAATCAAGTAAATCAAGTTGTATATGATAGTGTTACCATAGAAACATTGCTTAATGAACTTTCTTTTGATTTTGAGCGTGTTTATTATTTTAATGAAGCAGAGTTTGATTTGGATGAAAAACTCTACTATCGAGCTAGAAAGGGTTAATATGATAGCTATTATTGGCGCAATGGATGAAGAAGTAAACGCATTACTCCAGTTAATGGAAGATGTAAGAGTAGAATCAATAGGTAAGGTTAAATTTTATCACGGTACATTAAACTCAAAAGAAGTAGTACTCTTTAAAAGTGGAATTGGTCTTAGTATGGCTGCTATGAGTACGAGTATCTGCTTAAGTCATTACTCGATTGATGGTGTTGTAAATATAGGTACTGCAGGTGGATTGAAAGATAATCAAAACGTACTAGATATCGTTGTTTCTGATAAGATCACATATCATGATTTTGATATAAGCCCATTTGGTAATACAAGAGATTTTTCATCCAATAATCGTTTCGTATTTCATTCAGATGAATCTTATATTCAAAAATTTAATCAATTAAATAAAGATGAACGTGTATGGATTGGTCCACTAGTTTCAGGTAATCAATTTATCTATAATGAAAAACAAATTAATGATATTACTCATAATTTTCCAGAAGCATTAGCAGTTGAAATGGAAGGGGCTTCTATAGCACATGTATGCAGTGAATTTAATGTCCCATTTATCGTAATTCGTTCTATTTCAGATTTAGTAAAGAATCCAAAAAATGAAATGACATTTGATGAGTATCTACATAAAGCCAGTGAACGCAGTGCTAAGTTTTGTTATAATTTTATGAATGTTATCGAATGAACTCTTTTTTTCAGATAGAAACTTGGATTCAATTACTTAACCAATATAAAGAATTTGGTTTAATTATACCGATTTTATTGGCTTTAATTGAATCGTTTATACCAGCTCTTCCATTAATAGGAATTGTGGCAATTAATATAAGTGCTCATGGTTTTTTTGTTGGATTCATTACTTCTTATGTAGGAAATGTATTGGGTTCTATTATTGTTTTTTATTTCTTTAGGGGAATAATTAAACAATATTTTTTAGATCGATTTTATCATGGTAAAAGATTAGCTCAAATACTTCATTGGGTTGAAAATCAACATCCTATTTTTCTATTCTTTTTAAGTTGTTTAGCTTTTACTCCTAGTGCTTTTATAAATATGAGTTTTGGTTTATCTGGTTATAAAAAAAGACAATTCTTAATTAGTATTGTCTTGGGTAAATTTATCATGATTTTATCGTTAAGTTTGTTTGGTCAGTCTTTATCTCACATTCAAACACAGCCATTGTTTATTATTTTTAGTGTAATATTGCTTATAATTGTTTATTTGTTGTCAAAATATCTTAGTACATCAAGCAATTTTCACAATATTCATAAAAACTAATCCGTATATTCATCTAACCATAATTGATTTTGAATCATCCAGTCTCTTAAATCAACTTTTGTAAAATTCATATCATCATTCCATTCAAGAACTGAATGAAAGATTATCTTACCATTTTGTTTTGATAAGGTTACAAAAGCTGGAAAGTGTGAAAATCCTAATCGACTCTTTATAGCGGAAGGTAGAACATTCTCATCAAGTTCAGGTGCATTTACAAATGTAATTCGTTCAAATCTCTCAGCACTTGCACTTAATAATAAAGGTTTAATTATTTCATTATGAGTATATAAACAGTTTTGATCATCATATGTGCAGAAGAAATAAGCTTGTATTGTTTCATTCACATGATTGTTTAAATCTTTATATTCGATAATGGTTGGATTTAAATTATCGAATATATCTAAATTTTGTTCAGTTGGCATAAAATAGTAAAATAAAAGAATGCCTGATACGATGATAATTGAAATAATAATAAGTGATATTTTTAATAGATTTTTCATAATTTTACGATTTAAAGTTTAACATGTTATAAGCATTTTTTCAAACACACTTAAGTTTGGTATAATTAAAACTATGAAACACTGGCAAGAAAAAATTCCTACTTTTAATCTTATTTTGATAAATTTGATCCTTATCTTTTTAATCGTATTTGGTTTTGTGATAGGCCCAGTGAATAAGTTGATGAAAGATAGAAATGATATCTTAGTTAATTTAAAGAATAAACAGAATATTGATAGTTGTTATAAGCTTGATTCATACACATTTAGTAGAGAATTATTTACGGTAAATTGTTTAATCAATGAACAAAATACATATCTATTTGTAGATCGAAGTGGAATTATTTATGATCGACTTACTATTGATATTGATAAAGAACAAAATGATTACTCACAAATAAATGAATTATATGGGTTGAAGAACGCAAAATATTTAGTGATTTATTATGATGCTCAAATTGCTTACTGGATAAAATCAGACCAATTTGAGTATATATTGGACTATGATACATTGGATATTATTATGAAAGTGAGATTCTAATATGAAGGATTTAATACAAAAAAACTATTTCAATCGAAAAAATTGGATATTGGAAGAAGGGTATAAGTTAGATTTAAGTCCTTTAGAAATACTCGTAGTTTTAAATATTGAGCATTTTAATGAATTTGATCTATCTATAGACTTGAATCAATTATCAAGAGTATGTAACTCAAGTACAACTGAAATAGATAAAACCTTATCACAGTTGATAAATAAAGGTTTTTTAAAGATTGATATTGTATCAGATAAGGTAATCTATAATACTAATCGTATTTATGATATGCAAAATAAAATTGATGATGAGCAAACTTCAGATATTATTGAAATTTTTGAGAATGAATTTAAAAGACCTTTAAGTACAAATGAGATTGATAAGATAAACTATTGGTTATCTCAATTAGATTATGCCTATCTCATACATGCATTAAGAGAGGCAATAATTTATCGTAAAGTAAGTTTTCCATATATAGAAAGAATACTTCTTGATTGGGTTAAAAATAATGTCACACTTGAACAATTAAATGCAGGGAAAAGAAATGAATGATAAGGTAAGATTTATTTTAGATACCTTATATAATATGTATCCAGATGCGACGTGTGAATTAAATTTTTCTAATAATGAAGAACTTGCGATAGCTGTCATATTAAGTGCTCAAACTACGGATATTTCTGTAAACAAAGTTACTCCTATTTTGTTTGATCGGTTTAAAACAGTGGCTGATTTAGCGAATGCTAGTGAAGAAGAGATTAGTGCATGTATCCACTCCATTGGATTATTTCGAAATAAAGCTAAGAACATAAAATTATTTGCTCAACAGTTATTGGAAAGGCATAATGGGAAATTACCAAGTACAGAAGAAGAGTTGAGAAATTTAGCGGGTATAGGAAGAAAAACTGCTAATGTAGTATTGGGTGTTGGATTTAATATTCCTGCGCTAGCTGTGGATACACATGTTGATCGAGTGAGTCATCGTCTTGGTCTGGTTACTCAGAAAGCGAATATCTTACAAACTGAATTACAGTTAAAACGGAAAATTCCAAAAGAGGAATGGATTGTAGCTCATCATTCTCTTTTATTCTTTGGAAGATATCATTGTTTATCTAGGAATCCAAAATGTCATATCTGTCCATTGAAAGAAGTATGTCGTTATTATAAAAAGAGGCTGTAACGAAATAGAATAATTAGTTGGTCAAAAAGACAATTAATGATTCGGAAGCGTTATCGCTTCTTTTTCTTTGGTTAGAAACGATAAAGTCGCATATTTTAACACTGTCGATCAAAAAATAGACGACTTAAAAAGAACTTTTAAGATTTTGAGTGACTTAGTTTAATTTCTTACGCATTTTCTTAGCGTGATATTTCATGAGATTGAGACCGATTGCGATGAGAAACAGTTCGTTCT